>PMNP01000184.1 GCA_003161755.1 Ignavibacteriota bacterium
CGCGCCCCACACTGTCGGACGTCCCGCCATTGGTCGTGGCGAGGGACAGCATCGAGTCCGTCGTAAAATGCGCGCCGGGGAAATGCCGGTTCACTGCAGTCTGAATGTCATTGGAGAATGACGCCGACCCGGCTTTGCCAAGCTTCTTCTCCGCCTGGCGCATCATCGACTGCATGAATACCTGCGGTGCTTCCTGCATGATGGTCTTCTGCAGCATCCCCTGAACAATCTGCATCTCGAAATCATTTCTGGGGTCGTAGTAGAGGCAGACTTTCAGTCCCACGGAGGTGTCGGTAAACGCATCTACCGGCAGCACCAACGCCGCTGGTGCGTTGCCGCGCCGCACAAAGTCCTGGATGGAAAGCGTGTCAAATGGCACAGACACGCCATCTTTATTCTTGAAGGTACGGACAAGCGTGAACGTTGACATCGAATCCAGAGTGGTTTCGATCTTCTTTGCGACTGGAGCGTTGCTCAGGTTAAGGAATGCGAGACGAATGCCGCTGCTTTCCGGATGGCTCCCTCCGAAGATCTCGCCAAAGATGAAGATCATGAATATCGGCACGATGAAGGTCAAGGCCACCGCGGCACGGTCTGCAAGGAACACCATGAAATATGATCGGATGAGCGCAACCATGCTTTTCAATCGCGCATCCTCCTTCCTGTCAGGTGGAGGAAAAGATCCTCCAACGTCGGTTTTCGCCAATCAATATTGGAATACCTCACGCCGGCCCGCTCCAAGACGGCGAGCGCGTCACTGATCTTCGTGTTGCTCCGCGGTTTCAGCTCAATCTTGTCCTGATCGCCGATCACATCCCCGAATTGCTTTAGTGCGGGCTCCAACCCATCGGTCTCTTGGGATCGCTTGATAATCAGGGTTTCGTCAAAGGGGAGCAGCCGGAGAAGTTCACGCGTCGTCCCTTCCGCCTGCAGCATGCCATGGTCAATGATCGCTGTTCGGGTGCAAAGGCGTTCAATCTCTTCCATATAATGTGAAGTGTAGACGATCGTCGTCCCTCCGGCATTGAGACTTGTGAGCAGATCGAAAATGGCATTGCGGGATTGAGGATCAACCCCCACGGTAGGCTCATCGCACAGGAGGAGCTCAGGATGGTGCAGGAGGGATGCCGCTACATTTAGCCGTCGCTTCATTCCGCCCGAGAAATTCTTAACACGGTCGTGCCGACGATCAGACAACTGCACAGCCGACATAACCTCATCGATACGAGCTTTCAATGTGCGCCGGTCCAACCCATAGAACCTTCCGAAAATGAGAAGGTTATCATGAGCCGACAACTCGTCGTACAAGGCAATCGCTTGGGGGACAAACCCGATGCGGAGACGGATCGATGGATCATCCGGCGATACGTGCTCTCCAAATATGGTGAGAGACCCTTCGTCGGGGCTCCGCTGTCCGATGAGGAGATTCATCAGCGTGGTCTTTCCCGCACCATTGGGGCCTACCAATCCAAAGAATTCCCCTCGCTGAACTTCAAACGAAATGGCGTTCAGGGCGGTGATGTTGGAGAAACGCTTGGTGACGTTTTGAACTGATATCATGGGGCTGGGATCTCACCTATGCGATGGAAGGAGTTCCAGAGTATACGTATCCATGGATGAAGGGTTGCGTTGACGCAAAGGAGATTCATCCACTCACATGGAGGCCAAGTTCATTTGTTGCAAATGCCCTGAATTCTGCAACAATCTGGTCTCGCACAGATCGGAAGACGTCGAGGATTTCGCCCGGAGCGCCGCTCGCTTCTGCCGGATCAGGGAATCCCATGTGTATGCGCTGCCCCACATTGCCGATGAATACCGGGCATTCGTCGCGGGCGTTGTCACAGACCGTGATCACATACTCGAACGATCCACCAACAAACTGGTCGACGGACTTCGGGTGGGCATGGCTCAAATCAATCCCCATTTCCTTCATCACTTGCACTGCGTAGGGATGGACTTCCTTCCCGGGATGAGTTCCGGCAGATTCCACCTGGAGCGAGGGCGCAACATGCCGCAACAATGCTTCTGCCATTTGACTCCGGCATGAATTGCCAGTGCAAAGAATCAAGATGCGCGGACCCAGGCGAAGTTCCATGCAGATGGCACTCGTAGGGCACGCCCCCTTGAATTCCGCCGATTGCGTGACCGGACCACTCACCGATTCACGCGAGATCTTCTGGAATCCCTTTCTCGCAAAGTACAACTCCGCAGAAGTTGTCAGCAACACCACACGGCGAACGCCTTTTGCATGCGCAAGCTTGATGAGTGCGTCATACAGTGCCGACCCAATGCCGCGGCTTCGCAGCATCGGGTCGACTGCAGCCGAACGGAGGAGGGCCGTTTCCCCCCCGTAATGTTCCATACCAATCACCCCGGCAATCGTCCCGTCGGCTTTTTCAGCCACCAGGAACCCTTCGAGATGATCTTTCACGCCAGCACGCGGAAGCGATGACCGGTCCAGAAGGCCCAGGATTTGATCAGCATCCCGCACTTCAGCTTTTCTCATCGTGCAACCTGATTCGCTTAGCAGCATCCATCGCCCCTTTCGCCGCATTTGCACATGGGCTTAACGGCATGTACCGTAATGCTCTTCACCGTGCTGCCCGATTGTCTGTAGGCAAGAATATCTTCCTTGCTGAGATATGCTGACAGCAGTTCGTCGGACAACGGCATTGCCCTTTCTATTTTGACGGTCACTTCCTGGAACCCTACCCGGCGCGCTACCGCAAGGTATTCCTCTTGTTGAAGCGCTCCGGAAACACATCCTGCGTACATCTCGGCAGCTTGTTTGACTGCAGGGGGAAGAGTTCCCGAGAGCACGATATCGGATACGGCGAAGCGGCCTCCGGGTTTGAGCACGCGATAAAGCTCTGCAAACGCCCGAGCCTTATCCGGCACGAGGTTGAGCACGCAGTTGCTTACCGCCACATCAATGCTGTTGGACTCCACCGGCATCGCTTCGATTTCACCAAGTCGGAATTCAACATTCTCATATCCCATTTTCTTCTTATTCACTTCGGCCCGCGCGATCATCGCAGAGGTCATGTCGATGCCTATCACCTTGCCGGTTTCTCCCACAAGTCCCCTGGCCACGAAGACATCATTGCCTGCGCCGCTGCCGAGATCGAGCACCGTTTCTCCGGGTTGAATCTTTGCAACGTCGGTGGGTATGCCACATCCCAATCCGAGGTCGGCCTCCGGCACGTAGCCTTTCTTCGAGGAATAGTCTTCGGAAAATGTGAACTCCGTTGTTCCGCAACACGACGTACTCGCGCAGCAGGCAGATTTGCCGGTCTCAGCAATCTTTCCATAGACTTCGCGAACAGTGCTCTTCAATTCTTCATTCGATGTTTGCATTTTGCTTTCCCTTTCACTCATGGTGTATTACCGACACTTGGTGTCTGTGCAGGTGCATTTGATGGATTCCAGGAATTCTTCCAGGAGGCTGGCCAGCTCGTTCATCTTATCCGGGTCAACGCAGTAGCAACTGCGCGGGCCATCGATGGTGCCCCGGATCATTCCGACATTCTTCAGTTCTTTCAGATGCTGCGAAACCGTCGACTGGGCGAGCGGGATGACATTAACGATCTCACCGCACACGCACTCGCTTCGCTTGGCCAGTTCGCGCAGAATGGCAACGCGGGCAGGATGCGCAAGGGCCTTCGCCACGCGTGCAAGCCGCACATCGGCTTTGCGGAATTCCTCGGTTTTCGTCAACGGCATTGGAGCCTCTCTTTATCGTATCTTTACGATTAATAATAGGAAAAGTTTCACCTTCTGTCAAGGAGAATCGATCCGGATTTTGATGTTATTCGGCAGACGGCCCAATCAAGGCAGATTGGGCATGGCGGAAGGTACTACATGGTCTTCCCGTTCAAGCAGGGGCACCATGAGTTCCTTCGCCAGCGCCGCGGCAAGCCGACGGCCTCCAGAACTGAAGCCCCAGAAGAAGAGGTTTTTGATGGGATGGTCTTTGACGATTGACCGCACTGCCTTGGAAGCGGACTTCATTGCGAGTCCTTTGCCCCTGTATTCGGGAAGCACAAGGGCTGAGCAAAGGTAGATCGCTTCGTACCGTTCTCCGACCGGGGTTTCATCGAGGAGTCCCTGCTCATTGATTTCCTTGCGCAGGAACTGGTTCATCAACACGGTCGTGGTGGGAAAGATCAGGATCCAGACGATCGGACCGTTGGCGTCTGTTTCTTCTGTCATAGCCGCCGGATGAATCCGCTTCAGTTTGGCAACGTCACGTTCCGTAACGGATATCTGTTCGCGGTCGCGTTTGGTTCCGAAGAACTCATCTGCGAGCCGGATCATGCGCTGCAGGTTTTCGGATTGCATGGCTTCTGATCCACATCAAAAGGAAGTTCGTGGTTGTCTGAATGTGAAATCTACAAATGGTCGAACCTAACTGCAATGTGTGTTGAGTGACGGCTCGGAGGATTGCGCCACTTGAGATTGGCGATAATTGTCATTAATTGAACGGAGGAATTCCGCTATGACTATCGACCAATCGAGAATCCTCCGACCGTCTCGTGTGCGACCGCACGACTGCATTGGCATCGTTGCGCCCGCCGGGCCCGTCTCTGATTCCTCTCGCCTCCAAGCGGGCGTGGCGTACTTGGAGCGAATTGGATACCGCACAAAGGTCGCACCCCATGCTGAAGCCGTTCACGGTCATCTGGCCGGAACCGACGCGGAACGTGCTGCCGACCTCATGGCAATGTTTCTTGATCCCGGAGTGCAGGCGATCATCTGCCTTCGGGGAGGATTCGGGTCGACAAGGATTCTCCCTCTTCTTGACTTTGAGCTTATCAAGCGCCATCCCAAGGTTTTCTCGGGTTTCAGCGATATCACAACTCTTCAGCTTGCTCTTTGGCACCGATGTCTACTCGTTACCTTCCATGGACCGATGCTGGCGCCGGATTTCTCAGGGGCTATCGACCCCTTGACGGAATCTTCATTCTGGGGAATGGTCTCGGGCGACAACGAATCAGCAGTGCTTTCGCTTTTTCAATCAGCATCTGCAAGAACGCTGTTTCCGGGTCAGGCAACTGGTCGATTGCTTGGGGGAAACCTCTCTTTGCTCTCAGTCCTGGTTGGGACTCCTTTCATCCCCGACTTTACCGGTTCCCTCCTCTATATGGAAGAGGTGGGCGAAGAACCGTACAGGGTGGACCGGGCTCTTACCCATCTGACAATGAGTGGGATCTTCAGCCGAGCAAACGGGGTAGTGGCGGGGGAGTTTTCAAATTGCACGCCCAAAGACCCATCCCGCCCTACGCTTTCCGTTGAAAGACTGCTGGAAGACCTTGCCGGCAGCCTCAGAGTCCCCTTTTCTGCCGGATGCCTCTTCGGACACGTTCCTTCGAAACTGACGCTCCCCACCGGTGTGCTGGCACAGTTCAACGCCGATGAGGGGATGCTGAAGCTGATGGAGCCTGCCGTTTTTTAGTGCCTCAATTCTTGTGTTTATTTCTCATTAGTATTAACTTGCCGTATCACTTTCTGCTCATGCAGTGCGGGATCACATGTTGAATGTTGCCGTTTTCGGTTCGGGACGCGGGTCAAACTTCCAGGCAATCCTGACGGCCATTCGGCAAGGCGCGCTGCACGGCGTACAGATCCGCTTCGTGTTGAGCAACAACTCGGGTGCGGGCATTCTGGACATTGCCCGCGCAAATCTCATTCCTGCGATTCATCTCAGCGAGAAGAAGTTCTCATCGCAAGGCGAGTATGTTGAGGCACTTTTCGCATTGCTCAGAGAGTATCACGTCGATTGTATTGTCCTTGCGGGATTTATGAAGAATGTTCCGTCATCCGTTGTCGCGAAGTACCGCGGCAGGATGCTGAACATTCATCCCGCGCTCCTGCCGAAGTTCGGCGGGAATGGTATGTACGGGATGCGTGTGCATGAAGCGGTGATTGCGGCAGGAGAAAAGGAAAGCGGCGCTACTGTGCATTTTGTCGACGAACTATACGATCACGGCGAAATCCTCCTCCAGGAACGAATTCCCGTCCTGTTCGGCGATACTCCAGAGACTCTCGCAGCCCGCGTCCTTGAAGTGGAACATGCTTTGTTCCCCAAGGCGTTGCAACTTCTTGTGACCAGACTGCTTGTCGAAAAAGGAACCATCGTGTGAAGTGCGTTTGGTGGTCCACCTACAACAATCCTCCTGACCATCCCAGCAGGGAGAATACGTGATTCACATTCATCGCGCCCTGCTCAGCGTTTCAGACAAGCGCGGACTGATCGAATTCGCGCGAGCGTTGCACAGTTTTGGCGTGGAGATACTTTCCACCGGCTCGTCCCATGCAACACTTCAGGAGCAGGGCATACCCGCGCGGCAGGTCTCGGATGTTACGGGATTTCCTGAAATCCTCGATGGAAGAGTGAAGACCTTGCATCCGCTGATCCATGGAGCGTTGCTTTCGGTCGACGATAACCCCAGCCATCAAGCCCAGAGTAAGGCGCATGGGATTGAACCGATCGAATTGGTCGTGGTCAACCTCTATCCCTTCGAGGCCACCGTCGCCAAGCCGGATTGCGGCCTGGAGGACGCCATCGAGAACATCGACATCGG
>PMNP01000397.1 GCA_003161755.1 Ignavibacteriota bacterium
CCACGACTGAAGTCGTGGGCTGGAGAGGATGGCGGTCTATTCTTCGTTGTTCCAAATGCTATGGTTGGGTATTGGACGCCCCTACTATAATTTACGTCGTTCTCGCGGGGCCAGAAGAAGGAGAGAAGCTAAGAGATCGCGCTTCCATATCTTTCTTGTTGCGGCGTTGCTAAATCCAGTATACGTTTATGCTCTTCGGTTAGATCCAAACCTGGGTATCAAGCAGGCGGGAATTTACCGGATCGATTCCCGGGAAAGTGTAAAGTAAACGCTTCGTTCAAGGGTGTGAATCCGCACCACCCCCGTTCTGACGAGCGTCGCAAGAATCCGGCTTGCCCGGCGCTCAGAAATGTTCACGAGATCGCTGAACTCTCTCATCGTAATTCTTTCGTGCCCGTCAAGGTACTCCAGCAACGCCCGTTCGTTCTTGCCGAACTCCATCCGCAATGGAGGCGCGTCCGGCCGTTCGTCACGAAGCACCTTGATCACCTCCCTGCTGGCCATGACGGTCTTGTCATGTACGCGGATGTACACTCGGGNNATACTTGTGGGGCTTTTCCGCGCTTTCAGGCACGTACGCAACGATGACGTCCACATTGTCATAGGCCACAATGTCGATTTCCGGATCGATCGGCGGATCACAGAAGTTGGAGCCGGCCTGTTGAATGAGATCCACTTCGCTCTTTTCGCTCTCCACTCCCACCACCGTCCCATCGTCATCAATCCCGAACAAAATATGCCCCCCCTCAGTGTTCGCGAACGCAATGAGCGCCCTGGCGATCTTCTCGGGGGTGGAGACCTTCCTCTNNTCTTAAACTCCACGCCGAATCCTTCTCCCATCTCCACGAGGCGATCGACGTCCTTGTAATCCATGAATCACTCTCCCTCATTCCCGGTGGAATCGATCCCCTGTTCCTGCCCGCTCACCGCGTCTTGTCCTGTGGCTGAAGTATCCTCATCCGTGAAATCTGTCACCCCATGCGATCGCGCAACCAGCCGGCGCTCCACGATCTCCTTGCGGCGGAGAACGTATCGCGAGTCTGTATCGGGCCGATGACGCAACGGACTCGGAATCACCGCGGCCAGACGGTAACATTGATCAGGTGAGAGTGAAGAGGCGGATTCTGAAAAATATGTTTGTGCGGCAGATTCCACCCCAAAGATCCCTCTTCCCCATTCTATCTCATTGACGTACAATTCAAGAATCCGCTCCTTGTCAAGATAGTGTTCCAGTAGTACGGTAATCACAAGTTCCTTGAGCTTGCGGACGGGATCTTTCGACGTGGAAAGGTAGAGGTTTTTGGCAAGCTGCTGGGTAATCGTGCTCCCGCCTCGGGCGAATTTCCTCTGACGGATGTTCTTCTCGATGGATTGGCGAATCTCAAACCAATCCACCCCACCATGGGAGTAAAATGTCCCATCCTCTGCTACCACCACTGCATCAAGAAGGGTCCGCGGGAGTTTCTTTAGGGGGATCCACCGGTGGACGACATTCAGACGTTTGTTTGTCGCTTCAGCCTCGTGTTGCCTCTGACGCATGAGCGCGGTCTCAGGAGGATTCTTCGTCCGAAGACTGGGAATATCAAACCAGGGAATCGTCAACAGTTCATAGACTACGAGGAGTGCCACGGCAGCGCAAAGGGCTCGAAAGGGATGGCGTCGGACAGCGTTCCAGCAACGCGCAAGCCAACCCGCAGGAAGAGAGGGGGTGGGGACTTCAGTGTTGGGGGGACCAGATGATAATTCGTTCACCTTCAGCGCGTCTGCTTTCTACTGACCCGATAGTGACTCTGGGGCCGGTTTTCCGTTCTCGTCAAGAAATCCCTGAAGAAGAAGCCGTGCCGCCATTTCGTCGACCTTCCCTTTTGCCGCGCGTTGTTTCCGCCGCATCCCTCCTTCACGAAACGCCTGATGTGCTTCGGCAGTGGTAAAGCTCTCGTCCCAGGTTTCGATGGGGACACGGATCTTTGCCCTGAGCAATCCGATAAAGNNCCTCAAGTGCTTTCGCACCTTTGCCCCCGTCCGGGGCGTACGGCATTCCCACCACCACAAGGGATGCTTCCTGCTCGTGGACAATCGCCGCAAGCTTGTCGAGAAGCGTGCTGTCGTTGGCAAGTGTGCCGACACCCCCGGCGAGCATCTGCAGAGGGTCACTCACCGCCACGCCCACCCTTCGGCTTCCATAGTCAATGCCCAGAACACGACCGGGAGACGTCTTCATTCCTGGAATCTCTCCGCGCTTTTCACCCCTTGCACCCTCCGGATCCGCTCGACGAGTCGGGCAAGGTGATCCGTGTCCCTCACATCCACAATAAACGTCCCGTCAAACATCGAATCCAATGAATCGATGTTTACGCTTCGGATATTCGTGTTCAGATACGAGGAAATGGCATGCGTGACGTCATTCAGCATTCCCTGACGGTCATCACCGGAGATCTTGATCCCTGCGATAAATGCGGCCGCCTGTTCCGACGGCCATTGGACTTCCATGATCCTGTGTGGCTCGACCCGCATCATCAACTGGATGTTCCGGCACGAGCGGCGATGAATCTTGATGCCTTCGCCGGTGGTGACATACCCCACGACTTCATCCCCGGGGATCGGCTGACAGCATTTCGCATATTGGTGCATGAAATTGTCATGCGAGCCTTCAAGGATGATGCCCGGCGCCGTTCCCCTCGCTGAGGTGATGAACCNNATGAACCGGTTAAAGAGTCCATCGATCTTCTCTTCTTCCGGTTGGACCGGCTGCGGGTGCTTTTGTTCCTCCTGAATCAAACCAATCAGTTCATCAGGATCGATCGTTTCCTGACGTATCGCCAGATAAAAGGAACCAATACTATCGATCTTCTTGAAGCGCAAGAACTGCAAAAGGTCGTCTTCACTGACGTTGAGCTTTCCCTTCTTGATCCGTTTCTCCCATATTTCCTTCCCCTCTTCGATGGCTTTGCGTTGTTCCTCGCGGACCCAGCGGCGAATGTGCGACTTCGCCTTGTGTGTGACAACAAACTTTTCCCAGTCGGGATTGGGGGTCTGATTTTTTGATGTGATGATTTCCACCTGGTCGCCNNAGGATCTTCAGATCCCCTTTTGGCGTGAAGAGGTAGATCTCGTCCTGGTAGAGATTGAGCCGGAAGCTCTCCATTAGCTGTTGCGTTGGAATTTGTCCTTCCGCCGCATTCTCAAAAATATCCCTGACCCAGTTCGCCCAATTCGCCAGTTCTTCGTCGATGGCCGAGGAGCTCTCCTTGTACATCCAATGTGCGGCGATTCCCTTTTCGGCAACTTCGTGCATGCTCTTGGTTCTGATCTNNTGGTAGCCGTTCTTCTTCGGGACGGAAATATAGTTCTTGAACCTGTCGGGGTTCGGGATATAAATATCCGCCACAATCCCATACACGGCAAAACAGCTATTGGCGTCCTCGGTATCCAGGATGATTCTAATCGCAAACAGATCATAGATTTCTTCCAGCGGCTTATTCCGCTTCAGCATTTTGTTATAAATGCTGTATAGGTGTTTTGGCCGACCGCTGATCTCGAACTTAAAGCCTCCTTCGCGCAATCGTTTTTCGATCGGCTGGGCGAATTTGCCGATGTAATGCTCCCGCTCGCGCCTTCTCGATCTCAATTCCCGCGCAATGGTATCATATTCCTCACGGTGCAAATACTTGAACGAAAGATCTTCGAGCTCCCACTTGATGTTTGCGAGACCAAACCTGTGGGCAAATGGGGCGTATATATCAAACGTTTCTTTCGCTAATCGTTTCTGTTTATCCGGAGGAAGATACTCGAGTGTTCGCATGTTATGCAGCCGATCGGCGAATTTCACCAGCATCACCCTGACGTCGTTCACCATCGAGAGCAGCATCTTCCTGTAACTCTCAGCCTGGGTGACGTCGTGACTCTTGAAGATATCGGAGATTTTGGTCGCCCCATCCACAATGTCGGCGATGGTATCGCCGAACTCCTCCCGGATGTCCTTGATCTGGTATTCCGTGTCTTCAGCAACATCATGAAGCAGGGCACTGGCGACGGAAACGTCGTCGAGTGGAATTTCACGGGCAACGATGCGGGCGACTTCGTAGGGGTGATCGAAAAAGGGCTCGCCCGAGGCACGCATATCATGCCGATGGGCATTGAACCCGAAATCGAACGCCCGGCGGATCAGGTTCTCGTCAACCTTCGGGAGGTTTTTTTGACAAATAACGAGGAGATCTTCGAGCTTCTTTTTGTACTTGACNNCAAGAATGCAAACAAGAGGGAAATGCTTCGGGGAACAGCTCCCGCTACTCGCCGGCCGGCAGAGCGAGAAGGAGCTTGTCAATCAGTGAAATCCTGGCAGTAAGATCGGCGGTGTTATTGCTGTTCACCACAACAAAATCCGCCTGTTTCACCTTAACATTTGTCGGAAGCTGCACAGCCATCCTCCGCAACACGTCATCCTTCGAGCACCCATCACGGTCCATGACGCGTTGAATACGGACATCCTCCGGGGCATCCACCACAATGACCCTGTCAAGCNNAACGCTGCGATCGCCTGAGGATCCGTGAAGGCCTTTGCCGCAAGCGCTTTTCTGTCGAGGGATCCGTCAGGCCGGATCACCTCTGCCCCAAAGCTCTCCGCTATTGCTGCCTTTACCGATGGGTCGTTATCCGTCACTTCCCGCGCAATCCGGTCTGCCCGCAGAACCGTTCGTCCCAACTGCTCGAAGCATTCACAGACGGTGGATTTTCCACTTCCCACTCCTCCCCTCACCCCCACCAGAAGGGATCGTTCGGGATCATTTGGCATAGGCCACCGACCGGTATTCCCGAATGACCGTCACTTTGATTTGACCGGGATACTCCATTTCCCTTTCCACTTTGGCCGCGATGTCATGGGCGAGCTGGTCGGCGGCCGCATCGTCGACATGGTCTTGCTCCACCACAACACGCACTTCACGTCCAGCCTGGATCGCATATGTCTTTGCGACACCCTGGAATGACAGGGCAAAGGACTCCAGTTTCTCGAGCCGCTTCACATATCCTTCCACCGACTCTCTTCTAGCCCCTGGTCTCGCTCCGCTGATGGAGTCTGCTGCCTGTACCAATGGCGCGATGGGGGATTCCATGGGAATATCGTCGTGGTGGGCACCAACAGCATTGGCAACCAGTGGATGTTCGCCGTACTTTTTGAGAAGCTCTGCGCCGATCAATGCGTGGGGTCCTTCGACCGAGCGATCGACGCACTTGCCGATGTCGTGGAACAACCCCGCACGCTTTGCCAATTGCGCATCAAGTCGGAGTTCAGACGCCATCATACCGGTGAGAAACGCCACCTCGACGCTATGCTGCAGCATGTTTTGTCCGTAGCTCGAACGGTATTTCATCCGTCCCACCAGGCTCAGGATTTCCTTATGTGCCGGGTGGAGGCCCACTTCGATCAGGGTGTTTTCACCAACGCGGAGAATTTCTTCTTCCAGTTCACTCCGGACCTTGTTGACCACCTCTTCGATTCTGGCGGGATGGATGCGTCCGTCGGCAATCAGCCGTTCAAGCGATATCCGGGCCACTTCCCCCCGGAACGGATCGAACGCCGAAAGGATCNNGCCCGTGGCCGCCTCGAACGCCCTGATGTTGCGCCCTTCCCTTCCAATGATACGTCCCTTCATCTCGTCGCTTTGGATATTCAGGACGCTGACCGTGGTTTCCACCGAGTGGTCTGCCGCAGTTCTCTGGATGGCCTGAATGATGACTTTCTGCGCCTCTTTCTTTCCTTCATCCCGAGCCTTGTCGCGGATCTCTTTCATCAATTGCGCCGCGTCGCTTTTGGCCTCGTTCGTGAGATTCTCAATCAAAATCTTCTTCGCTTCCTCGCGCGACATGCCCGAAAGCCTTTCGAGCCGGGCATTCTCTTCGTTCAACAGTCGATCCACCTCCACCTGCCGGGTCTCAACCAGATGCGCCCGCTCCTCGATCTGGCGTTTCAGGATCTGCTGCTCGCGTTCCTTTTTGCCGAGGAGTTCCACCTTCCGATCGATATTCTCTTCCCTTATTTCGAGCGCTTTCTCCTGAGCCTGAATCTTGCTTCTCTTGCCTTGAACATCGGTATCGAAATCCTTTTTCTTCTGGTACCATTCGTCCTTGACCTCAAGGAGTTTCTCTCGCTTGATGGTATCCGCTTCTTTTGTTGCATCGGCGACGACTTTCCGGGCCGTTTCCCGGGCCGAGGAAACCTTTCGTTGTCCGTTGCGCACGCTGAGGACCCAACCGACGGCAATTCCCGCAACCACCGCTATTGCGCAAATGAGAAGATCAAACGTCATACGTCCTCCGTCTTCAGAATCATTCCAATCACGATACAAAGGCAAAAAAAAATCCGCAGACGGCAACCGTATCAGAAAGGCACTGATAAAGAACCCTTCCAAACACAGTGGGTGCACGCCTGGACGTCTTTTNNAGACTGCCTTGACGGCGAGGGGCTTGTAATCGGCGCCCATGAGCCGGGCTCCCATAAACAAAGTGTTGGTTCTTTATTTTGTGTTGAGACGGTTGCCGGTGCGGATTGTAACCCGTGCGCGGCAATACAACAGGATGTATGCAAAGAACGCTAAGAGCAACCCACTGCTCCCCGGGTTTATTCGCCCGGCCTGTCCTCTTCCATCAGACAGGTGTCAAAGAATTCCGTAAGCTTATCGATCTCACCCTTCAGTGCGGTGCTCATTCCCTTCGACTTCTCCTGTTCCTTCAGGAAGTCCTCGGCAATGTTCAACGCGGACAACACCGCCACGGTNNTTCCGGGTAAACTCTTCGCTTTCACCGCGAAGCGGGTACTCGGAGCCAAAGATTTTTACCCTGATACTTTTGCGATCGGTGTTCATCCGCTCTCTACCGCTCATTATTCACACTACGCGCTTGCGGCTACAGGTACCCTTCCAGCTTCTCAAGCAAATCCTTCACCTTCTCGGTCAGTGCCTGGCGTTCTCCATTGGAGAACATTGGCTCCTGATGTTGAGCGGTTGAGATCTGCATGAGAGGTTGTGCTTTGAGCTGTTCTTGAACTTCTTCTAACTCCTGTTGTGTCCGTCGGAGCTGTTCATGAAGCTGGCTCACTTGTTCGACAAGTGACCGGTTATCTTCACGTAACCGCCCCATCCGTTCGGCTGTCAGTCGAGCTTTGTCCCACAACGCTCGAANNCCGTTCGGGTGCTTTGTTCTGGGAGTTGCTGCTCCACGCTGCCTGCTCGTCAGTGCTGTGCGTGTTGTCTTGTGGTGAATCAGACGGGTATAGTCAAACCCCGCGCAACGTTGCGCCAAAGGTCTTCTCGACATGAGCGACCACCCGCGACACGACCGCGTCAATCTCATCGTCGGTCAGTGTCTTTTCGCGGGACATCAACTCCAGGGCAAATGCAAGACTCTTGCACCCATCAGGCAACCCCTTCCCTTCATACACATCGAACACGCCTGCACCCTGAAGAAGTTCGCCGGCCGATTTCCGAATCTCTTCCTCGACATTCCCCGAAGGGGTATTCCGGTCAATCGTGAATGCAACGTCCCGGCGTACTCTCGGAAATCTCGGCAACGGCACATACGGGCGGCGCTGACCTCGGCGCAACATCTGTGTCAAAAGCTCCGCCACGACAATCATCCCTTCCACACCATACTGCGAGAGCACTAAGGGAGAAACTATACTCAATGAACCAACGTAACTCCCTTGTATTTCAACGCCCAGCGTGCTCTCCGTTAAACCTTCGCTGGTAGGATAGGAAATATAGCGATGATTGTCAAGCCCCAAACCCCGGAGGAAATCGTCGACAACGCCCTTAAGATCAAACAAATCTACCAATCTGTGTGAACTACCCCAAGAGCCAGGTTCCCGCGATCCCGTCATGGCCAACGCAACCCTCTCCTCCTCGACAATATCCTCCACCAGCCTCCCAGGAGCACTGGGATCGACACGAAACACATGGCCAATTTCGAATAATCGCAAATCTGCATTCCCTCGGCTCTGGTTGATGGCAATCACCTGCAGCAAGCCAGGGACNNAATCCCTGTCCGACCAGCTGACTCCTGACAGAATCGGCGATGCCATTCCGCTCGAATGGGTGGCTGAAGTCAATCAACGCATGAGTCTTCGTCTCGATCCTGTCGTACCCATGAATTCGCGCAATCTCCTCAATCAGGTCGATTTCCTGTTCGACGTCAACCCGGTACGTCGGCACCTTGATTCCTATGACGCTCTTCGACTTTCGAACTGCACGCATCTCGAGATTCCCGAGAAGCTGCAGCATCCGCGCAGAAGTCAACTGGGTTCCGAGCACACTATTGACCCTGTCTGGACGCATCGGGATAACACGTTCCTTGATCTTCTTTGGATAGACGTCAAGTGCGCCTTTAAGAAGATCGCCTCCAGCAGTTTCGAGCACGAGTTCGGCTGCGCGATCCAGTGCGTAACGGACCCCATTGGGATCCGCGCCTCTCTCGAACCGCTGCGATGCGTCGGTGCTGATGCCGAGGGCTTTTGCAGTGCGACGGATGGAAGCGGGATTCCAATTGGCGCTTTCAAGGACTATGTCCACGGTCGCGTCATTGATTTCGGAATTCTCTCCACCCATGATCCCGGCGAGCGACACCTCACGCTGCTTGTCGCACACCATTACAGCGCCGGCCGGAAGCTGGTGTTCCTTCCCGTCGAGGGTAACAAACTTTGTACCTTCCGGAGCCTGCCGGATAACAATGCCTTCTCCCTTCGGGAGTGCATAATCAAACGCATGCATTGGCTGTCCGCACTCAAGCATGACGTAGTTCGTCACATCCACGACGTTGTTCCGCGGACGCAGTCCGACATTCCGGAGTCTTTGTTGGAGCCACTCTGGCGATGGTCCGATCTTCACTCCGCGGATCATCCGTGCCGCGAACCGTCTGCAGTTTACGCGGTCCTCAATATGCACGCTCAGGAAACGGCGAATAGGTGCAGAGCCCTCCTTGAGTCGGATTTTCGGCAATGCCGCTCGTTTCCCGGTAAGCGCCCCAATCTCTCTTGCGATTCCCATGTGACTCAGCCAATCGGGTCGGTTGGGTGTTATTTCCACATCAAATGTCACGTCAT
>PMNP01000415.1:0-7943 GCA_003161755.1 Ignavibacteriota bacterium
AACGGGTTCGGATAGTTCTGATACAAAGCAAAATTTCCCGGCAGCTCTTTGCCAGATACTGCCACACCTGAAGGCTGCGTCTCTGTGTATCGGCAAAGCTGGTAATCGCCGAAATATCCATAGGCGGCCCGGTAGTACAAAGAGTTGTTGAACGGCACCCATGCCTGCCAGGGATACATTGCATCCACTCCGCTCGATGGCGGTGTGGGACATACTGTTCCGCCTGCTGTCCCATCTGAGGCGAACACTTTACNNGGACATTTGTTACTCTTGTTGTTCCGGATGGCGTGCCATCGCTTGCCCACAACTGAGTACCTGCAAGGGAATCAAATCCCGCCATGTAGAGCATGTTGTTATACACGACAATCGAGTTCGGACAGAATCCCACATTACCGTTGCGCCGCGATGAATCTGCTTTAATTATTACCGTGCCTGAATCAGTTCCATCGGTTGACCAAAGCTGATTAAACCCATTTTTATCATATCCGCTAAAGAAGAGTCTTGAATTGAATACCGTGAGGCCAGATGGATAGAGACCAAGTCCATTCCCCACGTTGAGGCGCGTAACTTTCAATGTTCCGTCGGTTGTTCCATCGGTGACCCAGAGCTGGCGCGCGCTTGAATCGTCATTCATACTGAAATAGAGTTTCCCGTTATACGGAGTAAAGTTTGAAGGAGCCGCATCGCCGTAGACGGTAGATTTTACCACTTTCAGCTGTTTGGTTCCATCGGCAGTGCCATCTGACACCCAGGGTTGAACACCATTGCCTGTGCCATCATAGGCATAGAAATAGATTCTTCCTCCATACACATACATGTTGCCAATGGACGCCGCACCCGAGGGATTGATCGTTTTTACCAGGGTTGTGCCTCCTGGGGTCCCATCTGTTTTCCAGAGCTGATCGACAGCAGGATTGGTATTCGTGCTGTCACCAGGGAAGTATATCACATTGTTCAAGACGACAAATTGTGCAGTAAACGCAGGCGTGCGGATGGTCTTAATGACTGAAGTCCCCCCCTNNGAAGCCCCCCCCGCCGTTCCATCACTCTTCCACAGTTGGGTCACGTTGTTAAACACCAACAGATTATTAAGCACTATCAAGTTTCTCAGATTTGGATACTGCGTCGCTGAATCTATCTGCTTTATTGCAGCAACTGTTGGAGAAATGCCATCGGATGTCATGAGCTTATTGACATAGTTATCGTCCGTGCCAAAGAAGTACAGCTTATTGTTGAATGCCGTAATTTCGCTGGCATAGAGACCATTCGACCCCCAGTAATTGACCTCAGTGACTTTTTGAATGAACTGTGATTTCACTGCTGTGCAGAATACGCACAGGAGAGCCAAGAGATACATTGTCTTCATAGGGTTCCCTTTTTGTCNNGGAGTTAGTGTTCTACAAAACGTTGCGCCATACAGTGCTTGGGTTTCGTTGGCGTCTGCAAATCAGGATTCGGCACAGTCGAACGGTCGTCAAACGGCAGAAGCTTCTTCGCCGTAGAAAATGCACCGGCATTTGAGCGGTAAGATCAGACACCTGCTGAGTTCATTTCGCTTTTCTGTTTTCTTCTTTGGAGCCGTTTGAAGATATGGTTGGAAAAGAATTAATTCATGAAAAGGACGAGAAAACGATCTGGCGAGACATTGTCAGTTGATTTCTGGTGATGAATCCTCCACAACACCTGATAGCAAGGCCTGAGCATTGCAGGAAGTTGGAGATACACAATACACCCGAATTTCATGGTCATCGCGATTCTCGCTTCGTCAGGGGACGATCAACAACAGGAGAGGCTTAACAACACACGGTGATTTTGTGACCACGCACTCTGCCCGCGTGGCACGCAGGAGTTCGCCCCTTCTATAATATCACGGATTTCCGGCAAGAATAGTGACATTGCGGTTATTGGGGCAAATTCGTACCTTCTGGCTTACCCCGATACCCTCAGTAACGCTTCACACAGAGCCAACTCCATGGATGTGACGATCCTCCTTGAAGAAGTGCGATCCGGCAATGAAGAAGCCCTTCAACAGCTCGTCCCGCTCGTGTATGACGAACTGCGCCGCATTGCGTCACAGAATTTGCATTCGGCGGGTTCGGGACAGACGATGTTGACAACCGATCTGGTCCATGAATCTTTCCTGAAGTTGATTGGGAGTCGGAACCTCTCCTGGCAGAACCGGTTTCACTTTTTTAGCATCGCTGCCACTTCCATGCGGCAGATTATTGTCGACCATGCCCGCGCCCGTTGTGCCGACAAACGAGGGGGAAGCAGTATTCGTATCCCGTTGGAAGATGTTCTCGCCGGCGATGACCAATCCCTTGATGATGTCGCAGAGCTTGATGAAGCTCTCTGCGCGTTGGAGAAGATCGATGCCCGGTCGGCCCGCATTGTCGAGTTTCGGTTCTTTGCTGGATTGACCAATGAGGAAATTGCAGAACTCTTGAATATCTCGATCAGANNCAAGCAAACTGCCTGATCATGGGAGCAGATCGTCTCAAACAGCTTTTCGCAGAAGCGATTCCTCTTCCCGGCGATGAGCGTGCCGCATTAGTCGAAACGATCCGGTCGGAAGATCCAAGCCTCGCCGATGAACTCCTCTCGATACTCAACGCCCACACCAAGGCAGGTCCGTTTCTCGCACATTCTCCTCGATTTTCTTTTGTCCGACAAGTGGAACACAACCGATCGTTCTTCGGGCCTTATCGTGTTGTTCGCCTGTTGGGCAAGGGAGGAATGGGTGAGGTCTACGAGGCAGTACGTGATGAGGGGGAGCCAAACGAAAGGGTTGCCATTAAAGTCGTGCGTTTGGGAGTGATGTCACCTGAGGTCATTCGACGGTTCAATCTCGAGCGCCGAACTCTTGCCCGCTTGGATCATCCAAACATTGCCCAGCTTCTTGACGGCGGAACAACGGCAGAGGGCATCCCCTACCTTGCCATGGAGTTTGTGGAGGGAGAGAGGATTGACGAATTCTGCAATCATCATCAGTACTCCATTGAACAGAGACTGAAGCTATTTCTTACCGTTTGTGCCGCAGTCCAATATGCGCACAGNNATCGGCACGCCGGCCTACATGAGCCCCGAGCAGGCCGACCAGCGCGACCTCGACATCGACACCCGCAGCGACGTTTACTCGCTCGGCGTTCTGTTGTATGTTCTCCTCACCGGACAAAGGCCCTACGATGTGTCTGGAACAACGCCGCAAGATGTTCATGCGGTGATCCAAAGACAGGAGCCACAGAGGCCAAGCGGCAGGGAAATTCGGATTCAGTGCCAGGAACGGAAAGACCGCATCCGAAAACGCCTCAAGGGTGAGCTTGACACTATTGTGCTTACCACGCTTGAGAAGGATCCTTCCCGGCGCTATGTGTCCGTCGAACAATTTTCGGAGGATATCCGCCGGTATCTCTCGAACATTCCAATTCAAGCCCGACCCGTGCCACTCAGACGCCGTTTCACCAAGCTTGTACGGCGAAACCGTCTTGTGACGGGTATCGTCGCGGCGATCCTTTTGAGTCTCATTCTGGGACTCGTGGTCACTCTCCACCTGGCACGGGAGGCACAAGCTGAAAAAGCCAGAGTGGAAAGCATCAATGTCTTTTTGAGACAAATTCTGACCTACTCCGATCCGATGCAACAGGTCCCCGGGGCTTCGCGGACATCGAACGTACTGAGAGATGTTCTGGATGATGCGGCCAAAAGACTTGAGAGTGATGAATTCACCCAACAGCCCGAAGTTCGTGTGCAACTGGAACGTATTTTGGGTGATGCGTACGGTCAACAGGGTAGATATGACCTGATGTACGAACATTATCACAAATACTTTCAACTCTGCGAAGAACGCACCGGCAGAAACGACGCAGAGTCACTCGATACGCTTGCTCTCTGGGCGATGGAACTCTTCGCAAAAGGACAGTTGTCGCAATCAGAAAACCTTTTCCGGAGAACTATTCCTGCAATGCGGGCTGCGGTTGATAACGGCGAACTCAAGGCAGAGATGTTTGCATCATCCCTGAACAACTTTGGGTATTTGCGGCGGACACAGGGAGATTCAAGAGAAGCGGAGGCTGCGTTCCGTGAGGTGTTGGAATTAAGTCCGAAGTTCTCCAATGATTCACATTTTGTGATCGGTGTAACGCGAGGAACGCTTGCTTCGGTGCTTGCGGATCAAGGGAGGTTTCAGGAGGCAATGCAAACAGCAGAGGAAGCAGTTGTTGAAGGCCGCCATGAAGGGATTGCGAAGACTCCGGATTTCGGGTTTGTGCTGACGATTTACGGAGGATTCCTTACGGAAGAGGGCAGGTATGCAGAAGCAGACTTGGCGCTCAAGGAAGCTGCCAGCATCTTTCGTCAGCTTCTCCCCTCCACGGATCTTTGGAGTGCCGACAATATGAGGAACCAGGCGGCATTGCTGTATCGGGAGGACAAGTGGAACGACGCTTTGGTGAAGGCACAAGAGGCGTTGAAAATTTATCGCGTGAGCTTTGGAACGCATTACGACAATTATCCGACTGCATTGATCATTCAGGGACTAAGTCTGAACCGGCTCGGGCGTGCGGCCGAGGCGGAAAGCGTGCTCCGGGAAGCCGTGAAGCTCAGACTGGAACTGCTTCCGCGCGGACATTTCTTTACTGCGCTTGCGCAGAGTGCGTTGGGCGAATTTCTCGTGAGTCAACACCGCTTTGGTGAGGCAGAGTCATTGCTAACACAGAGCTACACCGATCTTCTGAAGTCGCAGGGTCCTGACAATCCCAGAACCACTCTGGCAAGAAACAGGGTGCAGGCTCTATACAATGATTGGAAAAGACCTGAGGAGGCGGCAAAATTCAAACAGTGATCCTGTGCCTCCTCACGGTTGCATCCGAGGCAAAATGGCGTGGCGTTGCATGACCGCGTCTGGAGGTTTCCAGGGTTTCTTCGAACGAGAGATTCTACGTGGTGGTAAGTGCGAGGAGCCCTTGGATCCTGGCATGGACCATTCGTAAATCATTCCTTTTGTCTCGGCGGAAGTTGCGGCAAATCATGGGCGGAGATGTTTCTAACTTCTACCGTCCAGATGGTGGAACCGCTCTTCGGCACATTGACCACATATCTGATTCGCCTCCTCAAGTCAACCTGTGTCACACCACTCTTCTGCCTGACTCTTCGGACGAACACGGTCGAATTCTTCATGACGGTCCTAAAGACAGGCCTGACACCCGCCAAACCAATCGTATCGTTCACCTCACAGACTATCGACGCCGTAAGCCAGTCCAAGGAAGTGCGCAAGACCCCTGGGAACGTGAATTCAAGGAAACCGCCCCGGCCGTTTTTCAAATTCTGACCCGGCAGAAGACTTCCAATCTTAATCACTCGTAAATGCTTTTTGATGAATGCTGATGTGAACACCTTCAGCAGATCCGTTTTCTCCAGGACGCCCTTCCATTGCCGGAGTGCAGCCGGCGAATTGTCGGCATACAGCACCGTTGCCCCCGCATAATCGCCGTTGAAGGCCCCGTACTCCTGCAGGGCGCGCGCAATGATTTTTCCGGCAGGAGTGAGTGGCAGAGAATCGACGGCAACGGAGGGATCAAGCTGGATCCGGCCGCCCATGGGAATTCCCGAGCGGTTATTCATCTCCATAAATGTCGCTTGCGCGGTACTCGCCGGGGGAACAAAGAACTCGGAGCGCCCGCGTTGATACGCGAAGACCAGCGCATGGTCAATCCGCCCCGCACGTATTTCCTCCGGTCTGATGAGGCCTGCAATCAACGGAAACCCACCCGCACGCGATCGATGCGCATCAAGTTCACGCTGCTGTTCATACCACGGTTTCTCAACTCCTGAGCTTCGAAGATCCAACACAGCGCCAAGACCAGTCGTCCATGCACCGCTGCTGTCCTTCCTGGCCGCCCACATGTCCCACTCAACCATCCTGACCGTATCAACAATGCACAAGTGATTGTCGCTTTCGGGGCCAACCGGCGGCGAAGGGATGAAATCCGGAAGGATTGGTATNNGATGCCGGGCCGCGAATTGATCACGCTGACGCGCGGGACAACACCGGCATCGATGTAATATACCGGGACAGACCAATCATCAATATTCACATACAACCCGCCAATGCTCAGATCTTCAATCATCACGCGGGATGAAGAGTCCACCTGCGCATCAGCCGCAATCCTTTGGTTCCACGGACTGTCATCGCTAAAAGAATGCCATGGGGACCGGGCATACACAGTCAATGAAAACAATGGCGCAAAGAGAAGCAGCATCTGGCGTTTCACACGTATCCACTCGTTTGTTCAGTGTGAGTTTCATCTCCCATTGCAGATAATGAGTGCATGGGCGGTGAGGGAGGATTACCCCCCAATAACACACAAATGCCTCCCCTCCGATAGTCGGAGGAAAGGCCGATCCGGAAGCCCCTCGTGCCACACAAGAGTGATCGGAATCTACTGAAGGGCTCGACGAATGTCAATCCCAAGGAAATCCTCTTCACCAGTCAGGATATTTGAAGCTCATCTAATGAAAGATTCTGTAGATCACCCCCGCTCTATCATCGGAGACAAGCAACGATCCGTCGGGCAACACCAGCACATCCACAGGCCGTCCCCAGGCAGTGGAACCTTCCAGCCACCCTTCGGCAAAAATCTCATAAGGGCCGGGAAGGGAATCGTGTACCGGCACGTACACCACCCTATAGCCTATGGGAACCGTCCGGTTCCAAGAACCATGTTCCGCAATAAATATCCCGCCGCGGTAGTGCTCCGGGAACATGCTTCCGGTATAGAAGCGCATTCCCAAGGATGCGACATGCGCTCCCAAATCAAGCGCCGACGGAGTAAAGTGCGAACAGTCCACTGTGCTGAACTCCGGATTATTGATGTTCTTTCCGTAACAGTACGGAAATCCAAAGTTCATCCCCTGCACCGGGGCCCGATTCAACTCGTCCGGCGGAAGGTCGTCTCCCAACATATCCCGCCCGTTGTCGGTAAACCAGAGCGTCTTGCTCCCAGGCTGCCAGTCGAACCCAACACTATTGCGAATCCCATGGGCAAACATCCTGAGATCAGAACCATCGGGATTCATGCGCATGATTGTGCCATAGCGCTTATCCGCTTTCTCACAGATGTTGCACGGCATCCCAATCGGAACGTAGAGCTTGCCGTCCGGTCCGAAGGCGATAAACTTCCACCCGTGTGCCTCATCCTCCGGAAAGCTCTGGTTCACCACCGTGTATGACGGCTTGTTCGCAAAGGAATGTTCGATGTCGGCAAACCTGAGCACCCGATGGATTTCGGCAACGTACAGCGAGCCATTCCTGACAGCGACACCATTTGGCATATGGAGCCCACTTGCGACCGTGGTCACTTTGCGTGAACTCATAGGGATTGCGTAGACGTTTCCTACATCGCGCGTCCCGACAAACACTGTTCCCCCGGGGCTGAGCGTCATCGATCGCGCACCGGTTACCTGGTCTGCCCAAACCTCAATGTGAAAGCCTTCAGGTAGCCGGAGGCTCTTGACCGCGGCCTGCACATTTCGCTGCGAAAACGCACTGCTGGTGACGAGAACACAGTTGGCAGTCATGACAGCGGAATACAGCAAGATCTTCAGGGCGATTCCAGGTCTCATAGATCCTCGGGGATTGATGAAAATTGCAACGTCAACCAGTTCGCGATTGTTCCAGGGGCGATGAACGANNATTTCTTGCATGAGCCTCTTGATGGGCGAACCACAAACATCTGCGCTTGGATCACGTGGACAGGCCGAAACTTCTAAAAGCCCGATCAAATCAAAAAGAAGGAGACAATATATTTCCTTCAGCACGGAGACTAAACATGAGAAATGCTTGGTTGGGTTGAAAGTGGGTTGAGTGAACGGCCTGATTTGAATCACGATCAAGAGAAGTCCAGCATTCTCTGTGTTGGACTCTTGCTCGTCACAGCCTCACTGAT
>PMNP01000415.1:8014-8175 GCA_003161755.1 Ignavibacteriota bacterium
TGTTTCTCGCTGACC
Source organism: Ignavibacteriota bacterium (assembly GCA_003161755.1). Next base: position 8,030 of record PMNP01000415.1, read on the forward strand.
CGCTCTTTGCAATTGCTAAAAGTATTGCCCTCACGCATTGCTCTGCCTCAGGCAAAGGCGCGATGATGCGTGCGATTGCCTCTCACATTTGGGACCGAAAGGATCCCTTCATTTCCGCAGAGCAATCCTGTAAACAAATCAATGGT
>PMNP01000123.1 GCA_003161755.1 Ignavibacteriota bacterium
GCACTGGACGGTGATCGGGATCTTGTTCTCAAGTCGGGCATGGATGACTATATCACAAAACCCGTCAGCCAAAAGGGACTCGCGGCGCTACTTGAGAAATGGGTGTTGCAGATCACGCCGAGCCTGCAGCCTATCGAAATTCAACAAGTCCCTGGTCAGACACTGGCAAAACGTCAGGTTCTTGACACCCTGAGACTTGCTGAACTTGCCGAACTTGGTGACGAAAGCGATACGGGGTGGCTCCGTGGACTCATCGAACGGTACATTGAAGATACTGCGGTTCGCCTGAAGGAAATTCGCCAGGCTTGTCAGGATTCGAATGCGAAATCTATCGCCGAGATCGCCCACACGCTGAAGGGAAGCAGCAACAATATGGGAGTCACTGCCATGGCGGACACTGCGCAAAAACTTCAGAAACTTGGCGAGGCTGGTTCACTTGAGGGAGCATTAGTGCTGGTTGAAGAACTGGAACGCGCATTTGCAGAAGCCCGGCATGAACTCGCGCTGCAATACCTTGTTCAGGAAGGTGCAAAGTGAAGATCCTCATTGCGGAAGACGATCCTGTATCGAGTCTGGTGCTGAGCGCCAAACTGAAAAAACTGGGGTATGAGGTGATCTCCGCCGAAAATGGCCGTGAGGCATGGGCGACGTATCAACGGGAAACCCCGCGTATTGTCATTACTGATTGGATGATGCCGGAAGTTGACGGGTTGGAGTTGTGCAAAATGATACGCGACGACAACCGGCTGCAGTACACATACATCATCATGTTGACCGCGTTGGGCGGAAAAGAGCGACTCATCGAAGGTATGACGGCAGGGGCGGATGATTTCGTGACGAAGCCATTTGAATCCGAGGGACTCAAGGCTCGGCTCCGGGTCGCGGAGCGGGTGCTGAGCCTGCAATCCACGGTTAACCAACTCGAGGGACTGCTTCCCATATGTTCGTACTGCAAGAAGATTAGGGATCCAGAAAACGTCTGGCATCCGGTAGAATCCTATGTTGAAGATCATACAGAAACATCTTTTGAACAATCACTCTGCCCTGATTGTGCAAAGGCAGAGTCGGGAACGTAACTCGCGCGTGGAGAGAAATCATGGCAACAATCAATATCGACAATATTGAAGAGGGAATGGTTCTGGCAGAAGACGTCGTCGATCGTTTCGGTAATATTCTTCTTGCTGCCGGAAATTCTGTCTCGGAGAAAACGCTGCGCATCTTCAAGATGTGGGGGGTGACGGAGGCCAGTATCACAGGCATTGCGCAGGAGGAAGTGGTCGCGAAGGAAGCCGCAGGTGTCGATCCGGAGATGCTTCGCCAGGCGGAGGAGCATATGGGTGAACTCTTCCACCACTGCAACAAGGAAGACGCTGTGGTCAAAGAAATATTCCGACTTTCTGCCTTACGAACAGCCCGTAAACTTGAGGAAAGCAATGGCCACCCACTCCAGTCCGCGTGACCTGCTCCGTGGATATGTCGAGGTTTCATCCCTCCCCATGATCCATATACGTCTTGACGAAGCCATCAACAATCCGCGGAAATCCATGGCAGATATTGCAAAGATTATCCGCGAGGATCCCGGTCTCACGGCCCGTCTTCTGAGGATTGTCAACAGCGCTTTTTACAATTTCCCGTCGAGAGTTGACACTATCTCTCAGGCGGTCACGATTATCGGAACACAGCAACTGGGAGCACTGGCTCTTGCCACTTCCGTCATGCAGTTGTTCAAGGGCATTCCGGAGGAGTTCGTCAGCATGGATTCCTTCTGGCGTCACAGTGTGGCGTGTGGGTTGGCCGCCCGCGTCATTGGAACGCTTCGGCGTGAACCGAATCCCGAACGGCTGTTTGTGGCGGGAATTCTTCATGATATCGGACGCCTCGTGATGTTCACCAAGGCGACCGATGGATCACGCGACGCATTTGTTCGTGCCCGCGATCAGGATATCCTCCTCGTTGATGCCGAACGCGACGCGGTGGGTTTTACCCATGCAGTGGTTGGCGGTGTCTTGCTGCAAACCTGGAAGCTTCCGGGGATTCTGGAGGAAGTCGTGATGTTCCACCACAATCCTCAAGCTGCGACGAAGTTCCCAATGGAGACGTCGATTGTTCATATTGCAGATATCATCGCCCACGCAATGGAGTTGGGGAGCAGCGGAGAACATTTTGTTCCGCCCCTGAACGGAGAAGCCTGGGAACGCCTCGGACTCCAAATCAGCGTTCTCCCCTCAGTCGTAGAGCAGGTGGATCGTCAATACCAGGACGCAATTCATTCAATCCTTTAGGCAATGGATAGAACAACATTTTGGGCGCTATGAGTGAATTCAGCGATCTCCACGACAAACTCCTGCATGCGGAGAACCGGCTGCAGCACCTCGAAACGGTCAACCGGTGGGTTATTGACACATTGGAGTTTGTCGCATCACTCGGTGATTTCCAGACGAGCATGAACTCGGCCCAGGACGCCGATGCCATCCTTGCCGCTACCCGTGCCAATCTTCGGCGTCTGATGGCGTTCCGTACCATTGCTTTCCTAACCGTCAGCGAGGAAACTTTCGACTTTGAAACACAGGAAAGCGATCCCCCGGAAGATCGCGATCTCCTTCAGGAAGAAATAGACTTTCAAATTGCCGAGGGAACATTTGCCTGGGCGTTGAATCAGACACGGGCTGTTCTGGTACCGGCAAAGAGCCTGGGCAAGACCGTTGTGTTGCATGCTCTCGCAACGCGGGCACATGTTGTCGGGATGTTTATCGGCATTATGCCGGAGACAGGACTCGAAATCAGCGACCTCTCTCTCAACCTGGTGTCCATTCTGCTCTTCAATTGCGCCCATGCGCTTGAAAACTCGGGGCTGTACCAAAAACTCAATAGTTATAACAAGCGCCTGGAAGAGGCCATTGAGGAAAGGACGCTGGAACTTCGCAAGGCCCTGGAAAAGGCCAATGTTGCCAACGTCGCCAAACGACAATTTGTTGCCAACATGAGTCATGAAATCCGCACGCCCATGAACGNNATCCGCACTCCGATGAACGGGATCATGGGTCTTGTCGAACTCCTCGATCGCTCGGAACTCAACACTGACCAACGGGAATATGTGTCAATTATCCAGGCAAGCTGCAATTCATTGCTGACGGTGATCAACGACATTCTNNCATCCATCTCTTTCAGTCCAGGGCAAAAGAGAAGGGATTGATCCTCGAAGCAACGATTGCTCCTGATATCCCCAGTTCGCTCGAAGGTGACCCTGTTCGTCTCACCCAGATTCTTGGGAATCTTGTGGGCAATGCGCTGAAGTTTACTGAACGAGGGGGGATAACTGTTGCCGCAACAACTGAGGCTATCCAGGGCGATCATGTTCTCATCCATTGCAGTGTTCGAGATACGGGAATTGGCATTTCTGCGAACACCAAGGCTGTGCTCTTCCAGCCCTTTTCCCAGGGAGATGGGTCAGCCACTCGAAAATATAGCGGAACAGGTTTGGGTCTCACAATTTCCCGTCAGCTGGTGGAGTTGATGGGAGGCAAGATCGAAGTTGNNGAAGTTGAAAGCTCCGTCGGTGAGGGGAGCACATTCTGGTTTACCGTTCCCCTCAAACGCGTGGGGCAAGGGACTGTGGAGCCTGCGCTCTCCAACTCTCCCGTTGAGGACGGGTCTCCCCTGGCTCCGCTGAGGATCCTGGTTGTAGAGGACAATGAGAGCAACCGCCTTGTCGCTTCCGCCATGCTGAAGCAGTTGGGACAAACTCCTGAATTTGCCACCAACGGTTTGGAAGCAGTCGAAGCGGTTCGCAGGAACCAGTATGATCTGGTCATCATGGACTGTCAAATGCCGGTCCTCGATGGGATGGAAGCAACCAGGAGGATTCGCCTGGAGCAAACCGAACGGAACCCACGCCTGCCGATCATCGCGATGACAGCAAGTGCACTGCAGGAAGAAAGGACGCAATGTCTCGAGAGTGGAATGGACGACTTCATCTCCAAGCCTGTGATGATCGACGACCTCTCGACCGCCCTCCGGAAGTGGTCGGTTCGGGCCGACAATGTCCCCGTACGGACTGTAGCGGAGAAGGCCACACCGGAAGACGAGCCGGCTCTCGACTTAAACCGCATCGATGAGTTAAAACAAATCTCACCTCGCCGAGTGCCGAGTCTTGTCNNTTGATTGAGAATTTTCTTGTGGAGATTCCTTTGCGCTTGGAAAAACTCCACGAAGCCGTTGCGCGCGACGATCACGACACCATGCTGACTGTTGCACACTCCATTGCAGGGATCAGCGGCAATATAGGGGCGATGCCGATGATGGCTACTGCACGGAAATTGCAAATACTGGCCCGACAGGAAGATCGGCGGGAAGCGGGGAGTTTGGTCTCGCGACTTGAAGAAGAGTTTATTGAAGTAAGGCCGTTGCTTCAGGATTTGGTCAACAGTAAAATCGAGAGTTCACCATGAATATTCTGCTTGCTGAGGACGATGCCACCTCACGGCAGATCCTCACCGCCCAATTGTCAAAACTGGGTAATGCCGTCACAAGCAGAGAAGACGGCCAATTGGCCTGGGAAACGTTCCAGGTCAACAAACCTGATGTGGTTATCACGGACTGGCTCATGCCCAATGTCGACGGGCTGGAGCTTTGCCGACGGATTCGTAGCGCGTCCCTTCCGACGTACACATACATCATCATCCTTACTGCCCAGGACAGGAAGA
>PMNP01000363.1:0-4605 GCA_003161755.1 Ignavibacteriota bacterium
TGTACACTGTCAACTGTACACTGGTTTCTGCCTACTCATTGCGCCACCCTTGCCTGACCTTCGCTCGGTCGAGAAGTGAATACACGTGTGGACGGGTGTGAACATGCATCTGCCCCGATAAGAAAGAACCCTCATGTCAAATCGCCGTGGCGGCTTTTTGCATCTCTGACGGTCGGATTCGTTTGACCATAAAAGAAGTCTCTCCGATGAGACAGCACCGCCTAAACCTGTATTGATTCTCTCCGATATTCTCGCTATGCTCCTCTTATCCGGAAGGAACGCAGCTCAGGACTTCCTTTCTTGCCGGTAACTCCCTGTGATTTTCATCTTATGTCGGCTGGCTCGTCATCATACATCTGGAAACCGCGGCAACGCGATGTTGGCTTGTGGTGCATTCAGGCTATCAAGCCCTGGAGACGTGCCTCCATCCCGGACCGGTCACGGTTGCGGCATCGGGAGGTATACGTGCCGCAGGGTCAAGGCGCCGGAGATCCGCTCAACAATGCAAGGATGTTGACATGTCGTCGAACCGAATTCGCACTCTGATTATTTCATATCTGGCGATGCGGAGACTCATCGGTGTATTGGGGATATCGCTTCCCTTTATCCTCGTCATTGGAGGGCTGTCCCAGGACGGCCACAATCTTCAGGGTTCAATCAGCGNNACATGCGTGATCTGTTTGTCGGAATACTGAGCGGCGTCGCCCTGTTTCTTCTTTCGTACAGAGGGTATGAACAGATCGACGACATCGTCGTGAATATGAGCGGACTGTTTGCCCTCGGAATGATCCTATTTCCAACAGCAATGTTCTGCGGGAAACCTGTCAGGGTGGGAGTGTTTTCCATTGACGACGACATATCCGAGCAGATCCATCTTGCCTTTGGGGCGCTGTTCTTCCTCGCGTTGTCGTTTAACGCGCTCTTCCTTTTTACGAAGCGTCATCCAGGTGTCATGGGGGAGGGAAAGAGAAGGCGGAATAGTATTTACCGCGTTTGCGGCGTGGTGATGATCTTTGCGCTTGTTTGCATCACCGTGTATACACTGTTCCTGCGCACCACGTTTCTTGCGGCGACTAACCCGGTGCTGATCCTGGAGTCTGTCGCGCTCCTGGCGTTCGGCATTTCATGGCTGGTAAAAGGAAATACCCTCTTCAGGGATAAGATGGGGGGATGAGAAATCAGTGGACAGTGTACAGTGTACAGTGAACAGTGTACAGTTGACANNCAGAAAACAGAAAACAGAAAAAACTAAACAAAGGGCCCGAGCTTGAGAAAGAGTGTCGGGCCCGACTGTCACCTATCGTGGTTGTCGTTCTCTAGAACACAAAAGGGTTGAGCAATGTTACAATATCAAAACATGTTGGGTCTGGGTCCAGTCTTGCGCCGTCCGGCGGCGTTGATATTCGTCATGGGTTAGTGTATCTTTTGCCGAATAGTTGTGCTTCAGCAGAAGGCTCGTAGAGGTACCACTCTTCCCCCCTGGTGGGAATGTCCGCCTTCTGCTATCGCAGAGGTGACCAGTGGCAGTTCACGAAACCTGAGAGACTGAGACATGAAATGGATTTTCATCTGTGCATTACTTGGTCTGACGATGTCAGCGCGGACGCAGACTTCGCAGAATAGACATCCTATTTGGAGGGAGGATTCGGCTCAAGTGGAGCGCAGGGCATTTTGGAGAAATATAGTGCGCCAAATGAACGATTCCCAACTCGTGGCGACATTGAGGTCTGACAGCACAGAGGAACTAGTAACGAGATGGAGGAGGACAGCGTCTGCGGTCAGCGAAATCTTTCGAAGAGGCGAGCGGATAATTCCGCTTCTCGCCGGGCTTCGGGGNNTATATTCTGTGGCGGGTGGAGTGGTGATTCCACGAGTTTAAGAAAGGCTGCGTCTTCGTGGGCACTTCACTGTTCAGGCGAAGGAGCAATTCCGCTCGAACAGGCTGCCCTCTTCTATATCGTAGCAATTTATCGCGGTTCGCTGGACTTCACCAACTCGATGGATCTGAAGGACGATCACAAACCGTTAGAGTGGGAAACTATGACTTCAAGGGATTTCAGCGAGCGGGCCTGGCTGGCAGTAGATCGGTGGCTCGTCTATCTGCGCCGGGACGGTCTTGAAGGTGTACGTAACGAGCGGCGGGGTCCGCTCGATGGTTCAGGACTGAGCTTTTTTTGACCCCTCGCAAAATGTCGCTCCTGCCACNNGAACAGCGGCCGGCGGACGCGAACCACTCTCGAAAACAATGAGCCCGGCTTCAGTAGTTGTGTCTTTTAATAATCTAGCATTGCCGAATTTTCCTTCGACAGGAGGTAACAGCATTGAATATCGCGGATTGATGAGCAATTGTTATTGACAGAATTGTCAAAGTGATCCTGTCCTCACTTGCACTCATTCCTTTCGAATTTGTCGGAAACAGACGCCACAAAGTGTTTGATATTCCGCTTGCTTTGTGGGTTCGACTGCAATTTCCAGCTGCCGGCCCCACGCCAGAATGTGCTCGTCTTGGGATAGTGCATACCCTCTTTCGACAATATTCTTCAGTATGGTCCGTTTCTCCCGCATTTCCTTCGAAGGCACGAACACGGAGGCTCTGCGCCTGAACTCAGCAACCAGCTTGTGTTTCTTGAGTGTGACATTGGCCAGAAGATCGAAATCGCAGAACCCGTTCGACAGCGCAAGGTCGAATTGTTCGAGAGCCTTCTTCCGGTCTCCCATTTCCAGGTAAAGCAAGCTTAAATAGTAGTGCGGCATAGCAAATGAAATATACCGGGGTTTGGCCGAAGAGTCAGGGATAACGGCAGCCTTTTCGAGAAATGATTGCGATTGCTGAAAGTTCTTTATGCGAAAGAGGACGACTCCCTCCATGAACAGTAATTGGGGATTAATTCTTCTATCAAGTTGAGCCGACTTGTCGAATAGAATAAGAGCTTCCTGATTTTTGTTCATTGCAGCAGACAACTCTCCGACGAGCAAACAATCCGACGATGCGTCGATAGTGTCTCCCGAGGCTATCCCCTTGCGCAGATCGGCGATGGCCCTCTCGTACTGTCCTAACGCAATGAACGAGTTGGCCCGCAATTCGTAGTTGATTATTTCTCCCGGCTTCAATGCAATGGCTCTCGACCAATCGTCAGCCGCACTATCGAACTTACCAGCGTCTGAATAACATATAGCCCTGATTGAAACCGGATTGTAGTATGATGAATCGATGGCAATTGCCCGAGAGAATGCAGCTATTGCTCCAGTATTGTTGTCCTTATCGAGTGCGAGCAATCCCTTTATAAAGTAGGCTCTCTTGCTCCGTGGATCAATTTGGAGAATTCTCTCAACGTCGGGGATCTCCCTTTCAATCATTCCCGGCTTTGTCAATGCTAATTTGCCATACAAATCAATTCTCTGGAAAAAGAGGTCCACATTTGTGGAATCCTCCTTGATGCGATCGGATATCTCGGCGATCTGTGATTCAAGGTGTTTCTTGTGATTGCATCCGCTCATTAAGAGACCTGCGCAGAGCATGATGACCCAACGGGAGATTCCTTGTTTGGACACGGTTGATTCTCTTTTCCAAATGTTTGCGGAAAGAATCAGTGTGGAGTTTGTCGCTCGTTGAATATAGCAAGAATCATCGGGACATCAACGCCACGCAGGGAAGGAAAGGCATATCCAGGTCCGTGAAGAATATGGGGCGTGGCGCATCCTGGCCTGAAGCGTTTGGACGTCAGGAGTGAAATTCAGTGGCGTGAACTTCGCCTGATACGTGGGACCTGACATTGTCATTTGGCCGGATATAAAACAACGAAGAAACCTGCTTACGACCGGATTCTGTGGTATGCCATTCCACAATTGCCAGCCGTTGGCGCTTTCTCACTTGATGTACATATCGCGCACCTGCGATGAAACCCTGTCCATCACCATCTCGAGCGCATGCGGGTGATCGGGAGGGACCACTCGGAACATAACGGTATGATCGTTGAAGGAAGCAAGAAAGGCGATGCCAGACCGTTCGCCCCTCTGATATTCATCAAGCCAGATCGGGCCAAAGGTCCTGTCCTCGGGAAGAAGCGCCTCGCCCACGCGCTGGCCAATGGCCCTGTCGAAGTATACAAGGAAGGACTCTTTGTGGCGCTTTGTGACGGTGTGGACAATAACGAAGCCGGTATCGGCGGTCGGAATGAACCCCTTGGCAACTTGGGTGAAGCCCATGCTCACGAGAGTGGAATCCTGCTCAACCGCCCAAGCCTCTGCACTGGTGTCCGGACTTGCNNGTGCCAGAAGGAGGGCGAGGAGAATGGTTACTGGAATAGCCTTCATGATTCCTCCGTGAGAGGGAAGAACATCCTCAGATCTATCATGGACTTAATACGACTTAAACTTGGCATTTTCAAGGTGAGAGTCCGGTCCCGTAAGCTGTGTGTGGCCGCTCTTCATGGGGCTTGGTAGCTTCGAGAGTGGGTTGAGTCCTATAGCAAATGAAGAACACGGGGAGGGAATATCAGATCAGCCTAAAGAGTGGCTTTTGAACCTTTGCAGGAAGATGACAAACTATTTCGTTTGTTGATCGTCGTGCTCAGCCTTTGTATTGTTCGTCGCTCACCTTTTCCA
>PMNP01000363.1:4678-4963 GCA_003161755.1 Ignavibacteriota bacterium
GCGCACTGTTCCGGTAAACCAATCGGCCGGACCTTTGGTCGAAGGCTGAGAGCCGCTTCTCTTGATGTCCATAGGGTGATTCCTCCTTGTCCTGATTGTTGCTCAGCGACCGGTCCGTCGCTCCAGCTCTTCGGGATACCGATCCCCTTTCACCGCGATCTGTGAAGCAGCGCTATCAATCTCACGGAGGTCGTCCGAGGAAAGGGTGACTGCAGCAGCTCCGATATTCTCCTCCAAGCGGCTCAGTTTTGTCGTTCCGGGAATTGGCACAATCCACGGCTTCTG
>PMNP01000344.1 GCA_003161755.1 Ignavibacteriota bacterium
ATATTTACTCCCGGCGCCACAATATCCGGTTTGATTGTGAAAGCAATATCACTTGGTCCTCGTGAGCTGAAGTCGGCTAGAAGGTCGTTGTCGTCTGTTGCGCCAACAGCAATGACAGTCTTCCCACACCCCGGCGACAGCATCGTCTGATAGGATGGACCACTGTTGCCTGCTGCTGCAACCGAGACAATGCCAAGTGCGGAAAGATTATCCAGTGCTGAACACAATGGGTCTGAAGGGTCACCCGGAGCGCCAAAACTCATATTCAATACTTCAACAGAATCTGCGACGACGGCATCCAAAGCTTGTAGTGCAAGTGAAACTGCGCCTTGGCCAGTATTGTCCAGCACTTTGTAGCCATAGACAATCGCATCGGGGGCCACACCATTGGAGATGCTCGCACTTGATAAACCGGCGGCCGTTACAGCAACAGATGTCCCATGGCCGTTATCATCCATCGGGTCTGGACTGTTATGCACAAAATCATACCCGCCTCTCACCTTCTTCCCTGCGCCAAAACCGCTCCCGAGTTCAGGGAGTGTGTAGTCGATGCCTGTATCCAGAAATCCAATCCTTACTCCTTTTCCTGTCGCATGGAGAAGCGTCCAGGTCCAATCAGCCCCAATGACCTGATTAGAGAGTGTGTCCAGACTTTTGAGTGTTCTGTCTTGTGTAATACTCTTTACATAGGTGAGTCCTGAAAGCTGTGAAACGAGCCACCTTGGACCACGGAATGCCACACCATTGAAAGCTGTCCTAAAGTGAGCAGTAGTCTGACCTTTTGTGTTATTCGTGCTCCTGAAGCGATTCGCGCCTGCTGCTGCAAGTCTTGGAAGATCTCCGTCGAACCGCGCATGGTCTGATTCGATGGCGGCTTCAAGCGTGTTCAATGAAGTAACTGGTATACCCTTGGAGTGCTTCTTTTGAAATGCAGCGACACGGGGAGGTGTGACAAATGTAATAATAACCCGGAGTTCTTCGTTCGGATCAATTGTCTGTGATTGGATTGTCTTGCCGTTCCGGGTGATGGAAGTCTGAACAGTGCCCGGCGCTAACTGCACTCTGGCGTCGTGATGCGTACGGAAAGGCGACTGTGCATGGAGAGGTAATGAGGACACAGAGAACAGAACGGCGCAGAAAAGTAGAGCGCTTAAGCGGAGGTTCTTCAGGAAACGTGTCATTGCTTTCCTTACAACGGCATCAAAGCGATGGAGCATGGGTGCTCCTAATGGACTCTCAACTGCCACGAACAGAGGATTTCTGCACTGTTAAAGAGGAACACAAAGGTGGCAGTGAAGTATTTCGCCTCCACCGCCACCGCAATATACTCATTCTTATAACATCCTGTGAGCGATTTCTGTCTCATCAGGCTCACCAGCTCACGAAAAACAATCAGTTTCGACCCTTTTTCGTGATCTGTGTAGTGCTCACTTCATCAGCATCAATTTAGTCGTCTTCGCATACAGCTGCTTGCCAAGCACGCTGGTAACTGCAAGCCGCGCGAAGTACATCCCGCTTGCGGCGTTTTGGGGATTCCAGATTGTACTGTGATAGCCAGCGGCCGTCATGCCATCCGCAAGCCGAGTCACTTCCCGCCCCAAGATGTCGTAGATGATCAAGGACACCCTGCTGTCTTGCGGCAACTGATACTTAATCATTGTACTCGGATTGAACGGGTTCGGATATCCTCCGAGGAGCGCAAATTCCTTTGGGAGGATCTCTGGTCCCGCAATATCATCTGATGGTCTTGCGGGAGCGACTTCTTTTGCCAACCCGGCATCAGCCGATTGGTCCGAAGGAGGTCCCGCCATGTAGCGCTCCACTTGTCGGGCAAGGACATTAGTTGCATTTACCGGGACAAGAGCCAGACAAGCTTGTTGTTGCCCTGAGGTGCTCACTGGCACTGTCACCGGCATGGTGCTGTCACCCACCCCTCTGAATGAAGCAACCGTGACCAGAACCCGGCCTGTAGCAGCGTTCTGTACCACAATATCGAATCCCGCACTTGTTGGAACCGCTCCTTTTCCACGGTAAGTGAGATTCGCTGTGAAACTGCCTTTTGCCTTTATGCCTTCCGTCTTGAGGGCTGACGCAAAATCCGCAGGACTGCGCACTGCGTAAGAGTCAGGCAACGCGACAAAGTTCACAGTGGTCCCATTGAGGGCGATTTGACTCATCTCCAGGGAAACACTTCCGCCGCCGACGAGAACAACTGATCCGCCGCGTCCTTCTTCCGGAGTAGTTGCCGGGCCCTGCGCCACTGAACCCATCATTAGCCCTCCACCATACGAGAGTCCCGCCTGCCCGATGGGATAGAGTGGGCCTATGCTGCCTCGGTAGATGACTCGTTCCGAGCCGGGAGTGGTGACACCGGCACTCGCCGCCGGGTCAATGCCTGTTGTGAGGTTCGCCGCTGCATACCATGTTCCTGATTTTCGCTGCGCGTACTGAATTTGGCTCGTTCCCGAGCGCCAAAGAATGGACACATCGGTTGCAGTGGTAGCTCCCCCAAGACTTGGCGCATTATAATTTGAGCCGGTTGCACNNAATTTGGTTATCCGCTGTGGAGGTGAGGTCATGCGGTATTCCTCCCACGCGACAGCCGGACATCCCGAAGTACGTGGCAGTGCAACGGCAGATTGATTATTGAGAGTGTTGTCGTCTCCGCCGTAGGCTACGATGCTGTCGGGTGTTGTGCCAAGCACAGGCAATTGACCGACGGGAATCGGCGCATAGTGGAGATTTCCTCCCTGAAGCCAGAGGAGTTGCCAATTATCGACTCCAGAACCTATTGAGGGTGGTGTTGTCACCCCGCTAATCGTCCCGGACCGCAAAGGCGCAACATCCCACCAGCCATCCCCGTCACGTTCTGCACCCTTCATGACGTGATTGACCGGGTCGTACCATGCAGCAAAGAACCAGCCATCCCCATCGCCCCNNCGCCCGAAAGGACAGGCATTCTGGCTGCGCTCCCCGCCGGTGCATCATAGTCGATTTCATGTTCCTCACCGAGCGCACCTGTAGAAGGATCAATCGACCGAAACATGATGAAGTACTCAGAGTTGTCAGTTCTACGATATTCGTACACAATCCCCACCATGAAAGGGCCGCTCATGAGTCCGAGGGAAGGATTACGAGCTGTCCACGCCGGATCGGGAGTGTTCACCATCTGTTCACCAAGCCACGTGGTCCCCCCGTCAGTTGAGCGGGCAGTATAAACGCACCCTCCCGCCTCGTACACCATGTAATAGACGTTTGCATTGTCGCGGATAATCTTCCTCTGCATGTTTCCGCTTGTTGCCGTGGTGCTCTTTGACACGAGGTGCGCCTTATAGAGCGCCGTTGCCGTTGCACCCGATTGCTGGAAGACGACACCGGTTTGAGAAGCATTGGGTGATTGAAAGGCAACGTTCGTGCCTGACCAGTATTGGAAGAATGATGAGTATCCACTGATCGTCTGTTGCGATGGCGCACCAACAGAGTAGTAAGGACCGCCGGGAAGATTGTAGTCTTGGTTAAGAAATACACCGTGGAAATTAGTGTTTACTCCGAGATTACTTTGACCGCTGCTCACGGGCGTATCAATCGCCGCTGTCCCCCGGTTTCGCCATCCGTAGGGAGCGTCATTGAGATTGATTTGCCAAGGGTCTCTGACGTTTATTGATCCACCTGTTAGAGCGCTATCGATCAGTTGAGCTTGAGCACTAGCGTTCTGAGAGGTTTTGAAAAGCGCTTTGAAGGTGGAGTGTGAGGAATCGACTAGGAACGATTGATGATTCAAAACGCNNTTGTTGTACTTCTGGGTTGTCGAGATTTTAAAATCTTGCTTGCTCCGAAACGTCTCCTGTGAATTGCCTGCTGTGGTGAAGGAGTACGGGGCGAGATGTTTTTCAAAGGCGTTCGATCTCCATCGACCTACGGAGTCAAACGGTGCAAGTTGCTCATCCAACTGGTTCACCGTCACGCCAACGAAATTGCCTCCAATCAGACGTCCATTGCCTGTCACCTGTAGGTGCGACGGGTCGACCGAAGCAGACGGCCCGAGGATGAGAGTCCCCGCCACTGAAATAAGTGCACCCGCATCCCCAAATGTCACGGAGCCTTCCACGATCGACGTTGTCTTCGCCGGAATCGTTACGACTTTCCCCGAAGCTATCGTGGCAATGCCCGTGACTCTGACAAGTGACCAGTTGGTATTTGTTGTGACCTGAGGGCTGGTGAGAACCGTCAATCCGTTGACAATGGCGTCGTAGGCTGAAATCATCCCCCAACCTGTGGATGCATTGTACTGACCTCCTGCGCCATACNNCTCAGGAAATTGGCATTCGTTCTCGAAGGGTATCGTGAGAAATACAAAGCCGCCACTGCTGCAGCATGCGGCGCTGATGCCGAGGTTCCGAAGAATGGATTCTCAAAATGCCCGCGTTGACCCACGGCAGTGTGCACTCCGTCAACTGCTGTAATAGTGGGAGTATTCCTGTCAACAAGACTGTTGAGTCCTGCCGGAATCATCCGGGATTTGCCCTTGCTGCTAAAATTCTCGAGGTGCGACAAGTCAGTCACCGGACAGGCTGCCACACTAATAGTGTTTGCTCCAGCCGTGTGGCCGTAAATGTGGTTTGTGGAGGTGGCAGCCCAAGCTCCAGTGTGGATGCCGCCAGCATTCAGAGCCGTTGCAAGAATGCCAAGATATGGAACAGACCCGCCACCCTGATAATTGTACCACTCGACGAGCACTTTGTACGAGCCAGCAGCGACACTTCCCAAATTAATCACCTCCTCAGGATGAACGCCGGGAGGATGTGCATGGGCGTATCCAATCACGGTACCGTTTATGTCCTTCAAATACAGATCAAGATCGGTGGAACTGTAAGTCCATTGTTCGGCCCACTGAAGGACCACAAAGAGGTTGCTTTGTTCTGTAATCTGGTATGAAAGAGCTGTATCTCCATTCGGGGGAAAGGTCAGCCAGTTCTTCGTGCGGCCGTACGAGAGATTTGGCGTTCCGACCCAGAACTCCTTTTCATCATTGCCTGCTGACGACACATAGGTCCCGCCATTGGCCGTGAACTGGTCAATTGCAGCTGTGATATCGAAATCCTGAAAGAATGGAATTCCCGCGTTCCATCCAATGTCATCAACAATCACCCGGCATCCATGGGAGGCCAAGGAGTTGATACGATCGCGCATGTTGAGAGGTGTCAATCCTGAGCTTCCGAACCACAGGGCAGCACCGGGAGCCAGATCGTGAACGATCTCCAACATGGCTGTCCCCTCCGTACCGCTACAGGTGTCGGAGTAGTAGTCCGCCATACCCACCCCAGCTGGAAGATCTTGAGAAGTCTGCGAGGCTTGTCGGTCCTGCGCTCCGTCCGAAATCACACCGACAACGACAGGAACCCCATTAATATCACTCCCATCAGCAGTGAAGAGATCACGGGCTTTGTCTGCAAAGAGCGGACTATCTCCATCTCCGGGAACCGAACCTGCGCGTACGACACGTGATGGTCCGTGGCTGATGTAACGAATATCCGGGCTTTCGGCCAAAACCTCGATGCTGTCAAATGGCACCATGCAATAGACGTGTTCTTCCGTCCATTGTGCAGACTTGCCACCGAGTCCATTGAGCTTCGCTACAACCGGGCTTACCCGGCCTGATTGGGGAAAAACCTCAATCAAGACTCTGCCTTCGTCATCTACCGTGACGTGCTGCTTCTTTTTCAACTGAGCAAGCTCAGGCAATGAGCGTGTTTTTCGTTCCTGCTTCATCGATACGACAACATCTTTGAGAAACGGGTCTATGAGAGAATCCGCCCTCGCAGAAAAGCGGTAGGTTTGAGCACTCGCCGGTAGTGGTAAGCTTGCGAGCACACCCACGAGCACTGCGCAGACGAGAAGTCCGCGAATGCCTGACAACAAGGGAGTTCTGTTCATGGCATGCACCTATTTGAGAAAGTGAGAAACGATTGAGTTGTACCAATGACTCCTTTTCTGTATCTTTCTCAAGCATACACAAGGGCCCCACGACAGTTGAACAAGACTGCCTGTGAATGCGAACGCCTCGGTGGATGCTCTGTTGCCTGTTGCGGCGGTTACGACGCCGCAACAGGTTTTTTTAGTGGTTGTTCAATAGTCTCCTTCTCTTTGAGAGAATCCTATGGCCGTTGGCCCACGGTGACCACAGCTTTATCTCCGGAGTAGCCGACTGCAATGACATAATGGTCTTTGGCCGAGGTACCATTGAAGCTCCCGTCGGCAAGTCCCGTAATGGTTCTATAGCTTCGGTACGAAATGCCGTTGAAATGAATCACTTCACCAAAATCTCCCGCGTGGAATACATCGTTGGTGGCTATACCCCGAACGGATCGTGTATGGTAGGATTCAAGACCAGTTCCAACAACCTGCCACGCCTCATTATCCGTTATCGGTAGGTGTTTACGATAAATGCCGCTACCCGTGAGGTAGCAGTATCCGTTTGAGTCAAACCAGATTCCAAACAAGTTCTCTGGCAAACCCTGATCAACAAGAGTACGAACGATGTTCCCCTCTACACCCAAGACCATTCTTCCTTGTGGGACTTGTGGTCCAAATGATGCCACGCAGGCAATTTCCGTCTTGCCGGTCCCGCTGTTGGTGCTCCCCCAAATATCCTTGATATCAATCGTCGTTCCGCTCGTCAACTTCTGCCAGACACCGTTCGAGAAGCGGACTACTGTCCCCGCATTTCCAACGGCATAGACCTCTTGGGGAGACAATGCGAAAAGCCTGTTAATTGCCCCCGTCAACAACGCATTCATGCTGCAGTCCATCGTAGCATTTGTTCCGTCATAACGCACGATGCTCCCACCATTTGAAAAGAGGACGTTGTCGCTAGCAAACGCCCACATTGCCCGGATGGGAGGATACCGCACTCCGCTGCAAGCCCCGACAAATGGAATTTTCAATAGCTCCCATGAGAAGCCATCCCACTTAGCCACGTTGTATGACTCAGGATCCAAATTGCCCAGACTGTCCTTCTTGTAGATCTCCCCGCAAGCAAACGCCAATGGCGGGTTGGTGCTCACGATCTGGCAGTCGTAGAGCACAGACGAGTTCCCGTCCCCGAGGAGCGTTGTCGTAAATGTGAAATTGCCGTTGGTCGTATCGAGCGTCCGTACCTGCACAGGATCGCTCGTGCCGACAACTGGAGCCCCGCTCACGAACTGCGCAAGGTATGTGTAGTCCTTTCCGGGTACAACTCCTGAGTTCTGGATCGTCGTATCAGTGGCTGTCAGATGCAAGGTGTCTATGGCCGCCCCGTCCCGTTGGAGAATGATTGCAGGTAGACCGAGACCTCCCACAGAGAGTTTCAGCCACACATCTGTACAGTTCACTTCTTCCACACTCAATCCAATCTTCGACTGCGGAGGAGGTTCCGAAGGTGCCTGATGGCAGGCAACAAAGTTGACGGACAACAAACAAACGCCCATGAGCATTCGCCAAAACGTATGATGGCTCGGAGCAAGCATGAAACTGACCTTGCTGATGAATGCAGAGAAGAGCTGTGCAAATAGTTGGCACAACAACAAAAAGAGATATCGTGGAGCGAGAGAGCGAGCAAGACGCGAGCGCATGCGACTGTTCGCAGTATACAACGCCACGAAAGCAATGTCAAGCGCAACGAGAGATATTCTTCAAAGGGAATACGTCATCCCCTGATGTTTGGACATCATAAGCACCTCTTGCATCGTATGCTGATCCTTCACACCATCGATTCAGAGCAAACGGATATTATTCAATTCTCCTCAGGTATCTCTCTCTATGTTAAGTGTCACCAGTTTCGCAACCATGTCACACGCGTCCCGATTGAGCGCCGAGTGACACTATTTTCTTGCGGGCACCCCGAGAAATAGTCCCGTCCACTNNACTTTTACTTCGATCTTCAGTTCTATACGATCAGATTTCGGGTATCAGCCGAACCCACCACTTCCACCTTTGCTGCTTCCGCAGCCTCTTTCGCCGCCTTGTTCTTCGCTTCCCTCCTCTTCCGCAGAAACGCAGCCGACTTTGCGCTCATTTCGTCTGCTTCGCGGTCTTCGGCTGCTTCGATCCGCTCGCGCATCTCTTCGAACGTTTCCTCCTTTTGCGTCGGTGGTTGCTTTGAAGATGTGGTGCGTGAGATGTTGTCGTCTATCATGATGTGGCTCCTGTGTGGTTGATGTGATAGGTTTGAGCATTGCACTACATTTTAGTCTTAGACTCACCTCCGTCCCATCCTTCCGGTCGGGACGGGGGTGAGTCGATTTGTCAAGTCGGATCCGTAATCACCGCAATCTTCTTCCTGTACCCCTCGATAATCTCCGGCAAGCGTTCGGCGTACTCTCCCGAGATTTGCTTGTCCTTGATGGCCCTGTATACGTCGATGAGCTTATCGGGCTGGGAGAAGCGAAGTGTCTGTCGCAGCTCCACCATCACCTCACCGGCAATATCATCCTGCTCTTCGGGACTTACCAAGTCACCTTGCAGAAGGTCAAGCACGTTTTGGAAGAAATAACTATCCTCCTCCCAACCGATCTTTATGGCTCGCAGGATATGGTAGAGGCGGTAGGTCCAGCTCTCCCCTGTCACGAATGCCACAACGCCGCGCCCATGCTCTTTCAGTCCGTCCAGCGCCCGAGCCACAGCCCTTTTCATAAGGCCAAGGCAACGGGCCTTCCCATGGGTCCACCGGTCTTCCTCGAAGAATCCTCCCTCGAAATGGTGGAAATTACGCAGCAGGGCATCCATTGCATCCCGCTCGTCAAATATCCAGCCTCCTTGCTTTTCGTAGATTTCAAGGCCGGTCAGGAGGTATTCCGCATGATCGTCTAAATATCCTACCCTGAGAGTAAGCTCGGCGTATTTGAGCAGGTCTCTGTAGCCGCGCTCACGCTTGAGTGATTCACGCAGATGGAAGATGGCAGATTCCATCAGTCTGCGATTTTCGGTTGTGGAATAGAGGATATCCAGCAGAGTGGCAATCGAATCGGGGTGTTTGGCGTACTGGAGGTGAACGGCGAAGATGTCGTCCAGTTCCGAGCAGGGGATAGCAGTGCGGTCTCGTTCCATAGCGATGATTCCCGTTGATATTGATCATGATGTGAAGCCTGACTACCTAGGACGGGTAGCTGTTCTGACGGGAATTCTCTTCGGAAGCGAGAGCTTGTGACGGAATCATCACGCCAACAATATACACTCGCAAACGAGGTTTGGCAAGAATCTTTTCAAGTATTTTGGCCTTATGCGGCTGGTTACCTGTGTCTGTTCTGAGTTGACATTGGCGAATGTGCGCCGTATTATGGACTAAGCTCTTGTGTTGAGCAGTACGGCCTGAGGCTCGCGGCCCCGTTCTCGAATCTTCGAGGGTGGGGCGCTTTTCGTTGGGGCACACGAGGGACAAACAATATCCACTTGCCGTCGGCACGACACTCCACGGACACACGAAAGGAACGAGCAGGCTTACCTGCGGTTACCCCCCTATAGCGCGGGATGTATGCAATGTGTCATTCCAGTACTAAGCCGCAAGCACGTTAGGTATCGACATCCTATGACCAGCGTACTCGACCAAATTGAAGTCATCTGTGATTTCATCAACAGCCCGAGAAAGCAACATCTACTTATTTCTCAAATGGCTGACTGGAATAAACTATGCAGTTCGCTTGATGTTGTTGGTGACACCGAACTTGCCATCGAATCATTTCTTAAGACTATCCAGCCCAAGTCTGATGGGGAGATGTATCTTGTGATCTACGGAATTCTCCAAGTCCTCTTTGTCCAACAAGATGCCGTTCAGCATATAGCAGAATCTTTAGCGATACATTATACACCCGACCCACTACTCGCAGAGATCCGAGAGATTCGCAATGCCTCAATCGGGCACCCTACTAAGAGGGGTTCAGGCAAAGGATCGGAATCCAACTTTATCAGCCGTCCTACTATGAGCTCGACCGGATTCCAACTTATGACCACTTACGCTGACAGAGTTCAGCCACAATTCACCTACATTGACATCCCGAAGCTCATCCAAACCCAAAGAGACAAGCTGAGTCAGCTTTTGTCAACCCTAATCCAGACACTGCGAGAAGAAGAGATGAATCACAGAATAGCATTCCAGGACGAGAAATTAACGGACATCTTCCCGCATACTCTCGACTATTATTGTGAGAAGATATATGAATCCATCCGGGGGAATATGCCCAAGACTTTTGGCTCAGGGATGGTTGACCTGATCAATAACCATCTCACTGAGTTCAAGGGCGCCCTTGATCGTCGGGACTTGTTTCAGGCACTCGATAGCGTAAAATACCTATTTGACGAATTGAGCTATCCACTTGAGAAATTGAAAAAGTATTTTACGGATGCAGCCAATCCCACATTCAATGATAAGGATGCCCTAATATTTATCTTCTTCATCAGGCGGCATCTCGAGGGACTCCGAAGCATCGCTAAAGAGATCGACGCAAAGTACGCGGCCGAGCCCTAACGTGCCTGCGGCTAACGAACGTTGAGACAAAGCTCTTTCATTTCGTAAGTCAGCACACATGTCATCGCACCAAATGAATATTATGTTCGCTCAACCCTGCCTCATTCCCTATCACTTCATTCGGCGAGGCTGCGTTGCCTCGGTAAACGCAAATGGCAATCGTTGCAGGCAACATTAAGAGTCGGAAACATGGGTTCGGCTAATCGAGATGCGGTGCGCTTCGCCGCAGAAGAACTAACCCACATCTGCCAGCAACTTGCTAACACCAGCACTGGATTGACCGGCTCAGAGATCGGCTACGTTCTCAAGCAGATTGGTGTCGAGGATAATGATCCCACCAACACAAAATGGCGGAGGCTGTTTAATGCCTTGGTTGACCGCCAGAATCGGGACCAAAAGGGTAACATTGTTCTGGCTTGCATTGCCAAGGCTCTGGCTCCAGCCAGATATGTTGGGAATCGGGCGCTCTACGAACAGAAGTTGGAGAGTGTGAATGTCATTCTCGCTTTTAAGGGTCTGAGATTTCAGGATGATGGCAAATTCCACAACATTGACAAAGCGGCTAGCTTAACCGATGCAGAAGCGCGTGCCTCACGTTTGAAAGAGGATTTCGTCACACGCAATTTGCATCCAGAGCTTCTTCGCTTCTGCAAAGCCGAGCTTGTCGCCGATAATTATTTTCACGCAGTTCTCGAAGCAACAAAAGGTATAGCCGAGACGGTAAGGAGCATTACCGGGCTAGCAAGCGATGGAGCTGCTCTTATTGATGACGCCTTCGGCGGAGACAACCCAAGAATCAAGATCAATTCATTGCGGACTGATACAGAGCAATCAGAGCAACGAGGTTTTGTGAATCTGGCAAAGGGTTTGTTCGGCACGTTTCGGAACCCAACAGCCCATGCGCCCAAGATTCTGTGGCAAATGACGGGTGAAGATGCACTTGACCTCTTCACTTTAGCATCTTATGTTCTCCGACGTATCGACAATCGAGTGAAGTGACACTTTATGCAACAACTGCCGCTAACTGCACCGGGCACGGCGTTCGTTCATCTGCAAAGGCAGAGTTCGAACTGACGCAACGACAGATGAAGTTCTCCCTCCACCCCGTCGCGGGGTAGGAAGGGAAATGAGCCATTCGCTAACGTCGCCCGCCTCCCGATCAAATGTTCCTATGAAAGGACTGGCTGTGGAAACGAAGGATGCATTGCTTCTGATTCTACCCGTACTGTCAGGAATTCTTGGCAGCTACTTCACGTACTTTTTTGCAGTACGTTCTAGAAGGCAAGAAGCCATTCTACGATTCAAAGAAGAAAAGTACTCCGCCTTGCTCGTTTTGCTGCAAGGATTTGTGGGCGTGACCGCTTCAGCGAATACGAAGCGCCAGTTCTTTGAGGAACAATACAGATCATGGATCTATTCCTCCGACGAGGTGGTCAAATCAATAAATCAGTTGATCAAACTCGTGGTCGACTCACGAGGACAACAGCCGAATCTTCATGCAGGCAGACAAGCTGTCGGCAATATCGTTTTGGCCATGCGAAAGGACCTGCTCGGCAAGACTAATTTGTCATTCGACGACTTTCTTTATACCGATGTTCACTAATAGCGGGCGGCGCTGCGCATAACAACCGCAATCATGACGCTCATTCACCTGTGAAGGCAGGGTTGTAACATGTAGTTTCAGGAGTGTAGTATGTGCTACCCCCGCCGACATAATACCAGATAGTTGGCGGCGGGTGGTGGTTGCGGTAAACATTATTCACGATGCAGCTCTATTCACGTAGGATAACATGAATGACTCGACGTCTATTGCTAGCATAGGTGATCTTTCCAAGCCTGCCAATACGCTTATAGAAAAGATATCTGATGCTATAGGAGGTATCTTCAAACCGTATCAGATCAGGAGGATTGCTCAAGCTGAAGCGGAGGCGGAAAAGATACATGCCGTTGCATCAATGGAAGTGACCGAGCTGCAGCGTCGTGCTTTGCATCGGTTTATTGCTGAAGAGGCAAAAAGACAGCAGAACATTGAATCCATTACGAAAAGGGCAATAGCCGAGGTTAGCGACAAGGCAAGTCCAGAGAAACTAGAAGATGACTGGATTGTGAACTTCTTTGATAAATGTCGGCTCATTTCTGATGAACAAATGCAGGGCCTCTGGTCAAGGATTCTCGCTGGAGAAGCAAACTCACCCGGGAAGTATTCGAAAAGGACTGTTAATCTTCTAGCTTCACTCGACATGAACGATGCTGAATTATTTTCGAGACTTTGTTCTTTCATGTTTGTAATCCAAAGCTTTGTGCCCTTGATCTATGATGTTGAGCACCCCATTTACAACGATCACGGGATCAACTTCAATGTCTTATCTCATCTGGAGAGCATTGGACTCATCCAGTTCGAGAATTTAGCCGGGTTCATCCGAAAAAGCCTGCCTCAGAGAACAACTGTTTCTTTCTACATGACAGAGGTGGCTATCGAATTCCCATCCCCTTCTGACAATGAGATGCGGATTGGATCTGTTCTTCTAACTCAAGCTGGACAACAGCTTGCCCCAATTTGCGGTTCATTGCCGAGAGAAGGATTCCTAGACTATGTGAAAGGACTCTGGCAGAGTTTTGGTTACAAGGTAGAATGAGGACATGAATGCTACACGCCACAGAATATCAATAAACTGCGTCCCCATTCATATGACGTAGCTTGGTCAAGGCACAGTTATCGCAAGTTCACAAGAGTTCGCTACACACGGAACCAATTCGAAAAGAACTTGGAGTGGCGAATGGGCAGATTGCGCTTCCTTTTTACGCCACGAAACCCGTCAAGGCGCGTGTGAACAATCCNNTTCAGACAGAAATCACAATCAGCAAATATGGAGCGATTCCGATGTTGACGAAACATTTCCTCGTTTATCATAATCCGGACAGGATGCCGTACGATGTAACTCAAATGAGCACTTGCGATGCGTTTTCAAATAGGGTCAACCCATCCGTAAGAAACGCAAGAATTTGGGTTCTCGGCGGCGTCGGCGCACCGAGGTTGTATTACCTTGGGGGAACATTTTTATGCGATTCTTTTACTATACCGGGACAATTTGGGTTTGAATTCGGTATGAGTGGCAAGGACGGTTGTCTTTTTGCATCCACAGCTCATATTGGTAACGAAATGTGGTTCCCAGAAGTGCAACGGGTCACAGGGAACTTTGAATTCGGTTTGACGGAGGTTGAAGACACGAGCATCATAAGTGGCCTTGTGAACGCAGCCAGTCGCTGCGGCTGTATTGTTTTCCCCTGAATTTACCCGATACGAGTAACAGACTGCGCCGACGATGCACACTTAGATGCTGCTGTCGCGTGCATGTCGGTCGCGTTTCCTCCTCTGACTTCACTCCATGGTTTTGTTGAGGTGCGAGAATCCGTCATTCTCTCAATGGGGTCACTGGTACGTATACTTGGCATCGGAGAAATCACTCCGATCACTACGAATTGAAAGAAAACGAATGAGCATTCACGATACCGAGGACTAATTGTTTCTGACATGGCAGGAGAGATACAATCATTTCGTTAAGGATGGTGCCGTGGACGAACGAGCTTACTTGTCCTCCTCACTCAAGATCTTGTTCCTGCTCAAGGAAGTCAGTGACCCGGAAGGTGGATGGGATCTCAGAGAGCTGTTACGAAGTAATATACCCTCGCAAACATGGAATAACATTGCTCGGTGGACCTATGGAATCTTGAACGTTCCCCAATTTCAGCCGTGGGCTAAAATCCCTTCGTCCAGTCCAAGTTTTCGACAAGAATGGCTTAAGAACATTGTCGCAGTAAATATCAAGAAGACGGGCGGGCGTTCAGTTGCAGATCCCGCCGGAATTCTTGAATTTGTCAGTGGCTCCAAAGATGATTTGCGGCGGCAATTGAACCTTTNNCGATTTGCTGCGGCACCGCAGAGTATCTGCCTCACCTCTTCGATCAGCAAGAAATTGGAGAATGGTCCACTTCTTCGAATGGAACGCGTTATGCCCGCTCTCCGGTCTTGGGATCCATCATACACTACTTTCATCCGCAAGTGCATTATCCCGCCAATTTCCTCTATACGATGTTGATGGGTGCTGTTCAGGAGGTTCTTTCGAGCAGCAAGCGCTGACGCCGATAGCACGTCATCGGACATGACGAGTTTCCATTCGCGTCTTGGAAAGTGTAGTTCTATCTACCCCTGCCTAAATCAGGTTGCCAGCACCTCTGGCAGAAGGAACAAGCAGGATGGATTGCGCAGCGCGGACGCTATGAATTCGTATTTTCGGCAGTGGCTTACGATCAGCGGAATACCACGCTCCAAAAGTGTTTTGAAAAGCAGGGATTGGCGAACACCATTACCGATTGGCAGACGCTCTTCCCTCGTTCAATTGCCCGCTACGCTTTCTTCACACACCAAGAATGGGTGGCATGGGTTGCAGGACATGATGCGGATGGATATTGGACCGACTGGCTGGAGTATGTGAAGGNNGGTCGCTACGATCTTTGACAGCTTGTGCAATGATTGTGAATTTCGGGCGGGTGAGTGACCGTTGTTTTCGCGCGCGCCCACCACAAAAACCACAAAACACACCTCTCCCCTTTCTATTCCTTTTGGGAATTTCTGAGGTATGTAGTGTATTTACAACTCTAAACTTGAAAACAGCCTTTAGAGCAGAAGACGTTAGGAACTAAAGCGCTGGCGAGGTTTTTGGAAACCCCGTCGCGCTCGCTTCACAGCACTTTCCAGAAAATAAACCTGACAAGCCTTCGGTTATGCTCGACGCGGAATCACTTCCGTGCAGAGGGTCGGAAAGCTGGATGACTTCAGCCCCCGTCGCAGTTCCCGTATAGTTTTTTTGTCCCCTTGCGGGGAAATAGAGGACTGCAGAGACACATATCTTCTCTGCAACAGACAGGGGTGAATGGTTCCGTCTGCTCGTTTGGCGACCGGAAAGTCAAGGTGCCGACTGCTTTGCTGAATCCTCTATCGTCTGGCCGAGTCCGAAATACTCGCTTCACCGCCAGCATCTAATCACGCGCCCTTTCGGGTACAGCCGCGCTTTCGTAATCTTTTCCCTACCAGCTTGTCTATTTCTCATTACACCAGACCGCCACTCTTGTTGGCGGTCTGGATCTTATCTACTCCCACCAATATCACCGAGAAGCTGCCGCTGCCACCTCACGGTGACACCCGCTCTCGCACCCAGCGCCCTTCTTATCCTGCGCCAAACGCTCCACGATCCACGTCCGGACAAGCGCTGAAACGTCAAGTCCTTGGCGCTCAGCCAATCTGCATACCTCCAGTGACACCGATTGGTCTACGCACGTCTGGATTACGTGATTCTTGAGTTCCTTCTTCATGGTTACATCCTCCCCCTTCATTGAATGAACATAAATGCCGTCTTCCCGCTCGCCTTCACGGCGTCCTGACAGCTTGCTTTACAAGATAGCCTACTACTTGTGCGGTATACGTCGTATATCGCAATATCTTCACCAGCATCCTCGTGGATCTGCATCAAGTTGTCGGCTCATTTAACAGAAGGACGTAACCGGATGTCAAGTGCCGAAGCAAATATATTTTGTATCTGCGGAGGTTAAACGACAGGCAACGAGCAAGACGGGCATACACAAAAGGCAACGGGATGTCAGGCAGGGGTGTGGAAGTGNNAAATGATGCCGGAATTCATGGATAGATCACAATTCTGATACTTTAGTCATTCAGCGGGATACGGAACGAAAAACAGTGGGAACCACTGAGGGTTGAACCACTGTGTATAACCATTGTACAACCATCACACTTTATAGTCGCCTCCGACTCTTTTGACCATAGGCAGACACCGAATCGTTCGGGGAATCGANNGCCGCTTCCGATAATATTGACCAAAGACAGACTCCGAAACGTTCGGGGAATGAGATGCAGATTGGATCATCGATGCTGTCCGGCATAGTCACAATTCCAATGAAATTGCCCATATCCTCAGGCGCATGCATCGAACCGGATATCGCTGAACGCGGACCTTCAACGAACAATGATTTGGTTCGCACATGGTATAGTGTCGCCATTCGACTAAGGGCTGCTGGGCGCCCGTCCCTGCTTGTAGTNNGCTTCGGTGTTGTCCGAGTTCTTTACGGCCTGAAGCTCGTTGTGCGCTTCGACCTTGGACTTGAGCGAGGCAATGTCAACTTTGTCTTCGTCGGTGAGATTCAGACCATAGGTCTCGTTCAGGACCTTGATGATATTCGACAAGAAATCCAGTTCATCAGGCCCACTCCTCTTCCCTTCCGTCCCTATGGGCTTCACCGACCCATCAGCCCCCGAAAGCGCTATGTAGCCGGTAAACGTCTCCTGTACACGGAAGGAATCCATGTTCACCGATTCCAGCACATCATACGGGAGGTGCCCGCCACGTTTGGGGAGCTTCCGGTTCAAGCTCTTGCTAAAGACATACAGTTTCTCCAGATCACTATCCTGAAACGAAATNNAAAGCCTTTCCGCTGGCTGCTTCGGATTGAAGAATATTATCGCAAGATCCTCTACATCCTTCCGCGTGAAAAGGTCGAACTGTTCCAGTTCTGTCCTGAGCTGATAGAGCTTGTTGGGATCTGTCTCCTCTTCAAGATACGTGACTTGATAATAGTCCTGAAAACTCTTCTGGATGTCTATTGCCTCGTTCACAAAGTCCAGCACGACGGTTTCTGTCTTCCCGCGCCGTGTCCGGTTCAGACGGCTCAAGGTTTGGACGGCATTGACCCCCCCGAGGAGCTTNNTCGAAGCCGGTCTGGAACTTGTTTGCTGCAATGAGAATACGGTATTCAGGCGTCTTCAGCGCATCTGCTATCGCAATCTTCGGTCCGAGATGGTTCATGTTCTCTTCCGTGAAACTCAATCCTGTGTCGGGGTCGACCACAGTGCCTGAGAAAGCAACCAACGACTTGAACGGCAGGCCGCGTGTGGCAAGCTCCTTGGCGAAGGCAAGCTGGAACNNGTCCCTTCCCTTGGATGGCCTTGTAGGTCACATCCATGAAGTGATCGAGAATGATTTTGGTCTTCACTTCGAATGCGTGTGGCTGAAGATCGACATAGCTGGTGAGAAGATAGATGGCCTTCTTCTTCTCATATTCTTTGTCTGTCTCCACGGCCTTTGCCAGCTTGAAGAAACGCTTGAATGTGGTGTAATTCTCCAGCACATCAAGAATGAACCCTTCTTCAATTGCCTGCCGCATCGTGTAGGTGTGGAAGGCCTTGAAGCGACCGTCCGCCTCTTTCCGGCCAAAGAGTTCGAGCGTCTTGTTCTTGGGCGTAGCCGTGAAGGCGAAATAGCTGATATGCTTTTGACGGCCCCGGAGCGCCATTTCCTCGGCAATCTCATCTTCCAGATCAAACTGATCGACGTTCTCCTCCTCCCGCGCAGCCTCATCGAGGTTGGCCGAGAGCACCGATTTCAGATGCTTCGAGGATTCACCTGATTGCGATGAATGCGCCTCATCGATAATCACGGCAAAGTGCTTTCCCTTTAGGGAAACCATCTCCTTGGCGATGACTGGAAATTTCTGGAGTGTGGTAACGATAATCGACTTCCCCTGCTCCAGCGCCAGGCGGAGCTGCGCCGAATTCTCATCGATGGGGACAACGACGCCCGCCTCCTGCTCGAACTGTTTTATCGTGTTTTGGAGCTGCCTGTCAAGAATACGCCGGTCCGTGACGACGATTATCGAGTCAAAGAGCCGTTCGGTGTCCGCCTCCTTCTGGTAGAGCGTTGCAAGCTTGTGGGCAATCCACGCAATCGAGTTGGATTTCCCCGAACCAGCTGAATGCTGGATAAGGTAGGAGTTGCCTACTCCTTCGGCCTTAACCCCCGCGAGGACACTGCGGACGCAATCCAGTTGGTGGTAACGTGGGAAGATCATCGCTTCAGTCTGCCTCTCCACCACTCCCCGGCCCTCGACAAACACGCGCTCGGTATTGATTTGCACATGCAGATAGTTCTGGAGGAGGTCAAGCAGGCTGTCCTTGGCAAGCACCTGCTCCCAGAGGTAAGCGGTCTTGTGACCTTCGGGATTGACAGGATTCTCGGTATCAAGGTTGAATGGGAGGAACTGCGTTGTGTCGCCAGTGAGGCGGGTAGTCATGAACACCTTTTCATTCCCTACGGCGAAATGCACCAGACAGCGCTTGAACTGGAAGAGCGGCTCATGCGGGTCGCGGTCCTTCTTGTACTGCTTGGCGGCATCCTCGACCATCTGACCTGTGAGCGAGTTTTTTAGCTCCATGGTGAGGATGGGAATGCCGTTGACAAAGACGCCCATATCCAGCGCGTTATGCTCGGCCTTGAGGCTATACTTGAGTTGACGCACGACCGTGAACCGATTTTGCTGGTAGAGCTTGAGGTGCTCGGGGTTCATCCCGCTGGACGGCCGGAAGTAACAAAGTCGGATCTTGGCACCACGATCGGTGTACCCCCTTCGCAGGACATGGAGCGTGCCGTAACGGGCTATTTCCCCGGCAAGGTTTTGGCAGAATCGGGCGGGGGCATCTGAGCCGTACTGTTCTTCGAGCTTCTTAAACTCCTCCGGCTGCGTAGCCTTGACAAACGCCGCCACCTCTCCGGGAATGAGGCATAGCTCGCGGTCGTAGCTCTTGGCACTCGCCTTCCCGTACCCGCCAACTTCGACGAGGTGGGACTCGATGTGGGACTCGAAGTCTAGTTCTTTGGTGGCTTGGGACATAGAGTTTGGCCGCGCTTTTTAGACTCACCCCCCGGCCCCCTCTCTTCTGCTCAGTTGGACCTACTGAGAGAGGGGGAGGGTCGGGCTTTTCACAGACTCGCCCCCCTGACCACCTCTCTTCAGCTCATCTTAATCTAACGAGAGAGGGGGTGGGGTGCTGGTTTTAGCGAACGAATTGCGTCCGCCACTCTCTGCAACACGAATGAAAGATTATTTTCGATTTCATCATTCGTAAACCGCATGACCTGATAACCGCTGTTCCTGATAATCTCCTCACGATGCAGGTCTTCTTCCTCTTGCGCATCATGAATTCCCCCGTCAATTTCGACAACCAAACGGAGCGCAGGACAACAAAAGTCAGCCACAAAATATGTCTCGCGCCCAGTATCGTCATGAAGAATGGGATACTGTCTTTGGAATTTCATCCCTTCACATTTACGGTTACGCACTGCCTCCCAGAACAATCCTTCAGCCGGAGTTTGATTGCTCCGTAACTCCCGCGCCGTCTCGCGAGCAGCGACGTAAAGTTTCCGTTTGTTTCTGTAGCTCATCGCAAATCATTATTACAGTTTCACTCCCCCTCTCTCCCGCTCGCTTTTTGAGCGGAATGGAGAGAGGGGGCTGGGGGGGGAGTCGCCTCTAACACGGCTATTCC
>PMNP01000174.1 GCA_003161755.1 Ignavibacteriota bacterium
CAAACGTCTGCTGACACACCTTAGTGTTACCCATCTCATTACAGAACACGACGTACTTAAAATATTCCCACCCTCATATCCCTTAGCGCCCCTTAAAAGCTTGACTCTCTCGGTTTTGTGAAGTAGTATTTGGGTGGATGATTTCGCGTGTTTTTGCGGACACCTTGATGCTGCGAGAGGACCTGAGCGATGAACAACACGAGAAGAAGAACGTTAGCCAGCACTATAATAGTAACGCTTGTGCTCGTACCGGCGGTACGTGCGCAACAAATGGCCGACTACACGGGACCAGTCTTCCCGCATGACAATGCGCTGAACATGAGAATCGATTCACTGCCGGTCCATCCTAATTCTGACAACTACATCTCCAGCATTGGGGCGAACACTGCGATCCATCCCGACTTTGGAACAAGCTGGGATAACAACGGCACATTGGAACCGATGGGAATCCCCTACAACGTTGTTGGGGCCGGCCAGCCGCTTCTGCCAATAACATTCTACTTGTACAACGACGAAAGCGATCCGGGTCCGTGGCCGATTCCCTCCAATCCCTTCATCGAGGGGGTGTTCGATTGGAGATCCACTGTCGATGGCGACCGGCATCTTCTTGTCGTTGATTCTTCATCCCACATCTTGTATGAGAGTGGGAATGTTTTTGGGAATGCCGATGGCACAGCGTGGCAGGGAGGTTGCGGAGCGATCTTTGATTTGAATTCCGATACGCTGCGCCCGGATACATGGACGTCGGCAGATGCGGCTGGGCTGCCGATTTTTCCGCTTTTGATCAGATACGATGAAGTCGCCACGGCGATGGCAAACGGTGGAGAGATTCCCCACGCGATCCGGTTTAC
Source organism: Ignavibacteriota bacterium (assembly GCA_003161755.1). The sequence goes on from PMNP01000174.1 coordinate 852, forward strand.
TGTTCAGAATTCTCAAAAGGCATATGTGTGGCCGGCGAGGCACTTTGCCTCAAGCTCAACCAACACCAACCGTCCACCCATGGGTCTGCGGTTTCGCTTGAAGGCGAGTTTCGACACCACAGGCTTTAGCCCTCGGATGCAGGTGATACTTCGCACCATGAAGAAATACGGTATGATTGTCGCCGACAACGGAGGCAACTGGTTCTTCCAGGGATCGCATGACGACCGTTGGGACGACCAGGAACTGAATTCACTCAAGAGTCTGCATGGGAGCGACTTTGAAGCAGTTGACATCTCCCCATGGACGTCACGTCCAGGGTTCGATGGCAATTCAGGAGCAGTACCATCCGCTTCGGGCACGACGGCCGTAGTGGCTCGTGCTCCTCAGGTTCCGGGTGAGTTCACGCTGGGACAGAACTGGCCGAACCCGTTTAATCCCAGTACAACTATTGTATATCAGGTTGCCGGGGGAATGCGGAGAGGGGGAGAAGGGGAGATGGGGGGAGAGAGGGTAAGGTTGAGCGTCTACGATTTGCTCGGGCGCGAGGTGGCGGTGTTGGTCAATGGCGTGCAGACGCCAGGCGAACACCGAGTGACGTTCGATGCGCGAAGTCTTGCCTCGGGTGTGTACCTTTATCGGCTCGTTGCAGGCGGGCAGTCGCGCAGCAGGAAGCTCGTCTTGCTGAGGTAAGGCCGGGAGTATGAAGTAAGAAGTACGCAGTATGAAGAAAGCTGTTCACTGGTTTCTGCCGACTGCATACTGCATACTTCTTACTCTTCGTCCCCTCCTCCCAGCTTCGTCAACGCCAAGATGGCTAGCGCTTTCTACCAACTACCATCTACCTGCCCCTTGCCCGACCTTCGCTAGGTGGGCAGTCATTGAGCAGGAAGCTTGTTTTGCTGAAGTGACGCGAAGAGTGTCCTGAGAGTAGGAAGTATGAAGTATACAGCCTGCCTGCCGGCAGGCAGGTAAACAGAAAGCTGTTCACTGTTCACTGTACACTGTCAACTGTCCACTGATACGACACTCCTGTTTCAAGGGTCAGTGATCCATACGTTCTCAGCCTTCCGCCGACTTGCATGAACAGCGTGATGCGATCTGTCAGAGGAACTTGCGCGCCCAAACCTCCGGCAAGAAAGAAATCCACCTCGCTCTCGGGTCCGATTGCTGAAAGTGATCCATCATCGTACACTACCGCATAGGCATTGGTAAATTGGTAGGAAGAGCCCATACCCCCCAGCAGGAAGAACGGGGATCTGGTCAGTTTGAGTTCAACGGACGCATCGATGCGACGGGTGACGGCATCGATGGATGATGCTGCCAACGAAGGTGAGAGCATTCGGTTTGCTGCATAATCGAGGGAAATCAACAGTGAGAGGAGATCTGACTGCTTGAAGAGAACTCCCCCTCCTGCGATGGGTCCGTTGCGCCATGTGGGAGCCCCCTGAGCAAAATCTACGCGGCCAAACGATGCAATCCCCGTTTTGGCGAATACCGCCATCTCCGCAGTCTGTCCGAAACACTCCTGTGCGACGATCAGCGAGAAGATGATCACGGCAGGATATTTCACAAGACGATATGGCATCCGGCGTGGTCCCACATCATGCACCCAGCAATTCGGTCACCTTGGGCAACCATGCAGTGATGTTGATGTTTTGCGGGCATTTCGACAAGCAGTCTTCGCACTGAGTGCATGCATCAGCCCGCTTTGATGGATCAAGGAAGATGGTGTAACGGAATTTAGCCCCCGGAATATCGTCGTAGAGGTGGGCATCGTTGAAGAGCTCGAAGACTCCTGGGATATCGACTCCTGTTGGACAAGGGACACAGTATCCGCACTTTGTGCAGGGGATAACTGTGCGTTCCCGATATCTCTCTCTGGCAAAGGCAATGAGATTCTGGTCGGCGCTGGACAACGAGCCTGTCCTTGAGTGGGCGGCGGATGATAGATTTGCCTCAAGTTGATCCATGGTGCTCATCCCGCTGAGGACGTTCGAAATTGCGGGTTGATCCCAGAGCCATTGCAGTGCCCAATCCACGGGAGTCCGCCGGACGCTGAACCGATCCATCGCATCACTGATTGCTTTTGGCGGATTGGCGAGGCGACCGCCGAGCAGCGGCTCCATGACAACGACCCCTAGCCCTTGACTGGCAGCCAAGAGCAATCCTTTTTCCCCTGCTTGGTTTTCCGTGTCCATATAATTGTATTGGATCTGGCAGAAGCTCCATCGTTCGAACTCCCGGAGGATTTCTTCGAACTCTTCATACGGTCCATGGAAGGAGAAGCCAAGATGGCGGATTCTGCCATCACGGATGGCCGCCTCGGCTTTCCCAAGCACGTTGAGAGGGAGGATGGTATTGCGCCATCGCGCCCGATTGAGGGCGTGGAGCAGATAAAGATCAATCACATCTGTTTGCAATCTCTGCAGCTGTTCGTTCAAGTAGGTATCAAAGTCCGACTCCTTGTGGAGCAGCCAGACCGGCGACTTTGTTGCCACGAGCACTTTAGCCCGGTGGCCGTCATTCAGGGCCTTGCCGACAAGTATTTCGCTCTGTCCTTCATGGTAGACATACGCGGTGTCTATATAATTAACGCCCTGGTCGATTGCATGATGGATCATGCGCATTGCTTCTGCTTCATCGATGCCCGCGCCGGAATGCGAGCCGTTGTGAGTCGGCAGTCGCATCGCTCCAAAGCCGAGGGCTGAGACGTTGAGATCCGTTTTCCCAAACGCACGATAGAGCATCGAGATCCTATGAAATTGCTGAGTATGAAACATACCACCATCCCGAGGGAAAATCAAGGAAGAGAGAGTGGGGGAATGGGGGGACTTTGAGAAGGAGAGACTTGGAGAAGGGGAAGACGAGAAGAAGTGGGAAGTAAGCAGTATGAAGTAAGTAGCAACCATATTGCCAAAGAAGCCCCAAACCTTGGTGTGCACACACACAACTCGGTTCAGTCTGGAGTGTCGGAGATCCCTTCACTCTCAAGTTAGGCTCTTGAGGTTTCTCAACAGTGTCCCAAGAAACACAAAAGCCGCATCACGGCTTTCGAATTGCATTTCGNNTCGAGACAGGCCCGTCAGAAATCGACGAGGCAAGTCCGTCAAAAAACGACGAGACAGGCGGGATTTTCCGCCATCACAGATGAATCCTAGAGGCGGATCCGCCTCAAGGAGGGAACTTGATGGTGGAGAACCCGCGACCCTTCAACCGAGATCTTAGGGATCCTCAACAGTGTCCCCAAAAACACAAAAGCCGCAACGCGGCCTTTGGTGCATTTCCAAGGTGTTGAAATTCAAAACTGGAAATTCAAACTTCAAAATTCGGTGTCGGAACGGCGGGATTTGAACCCGCGA
>PMNP01000106.1 GCA_003161755.1 Ignavibacteriota bacterium
TCCGCTCTGCACCCTGAAAGGGTGCCACTCTTTTCTCGTCGACGGGGAGTCAACTGTTCTGCTTCTGTTTGATCTCCGTGCCAAAATGCTATATTACCTCCGATACACCCCCTGTAGAACGAAGAGAGAATCAATGAAATCCCGCGACCGGTTTACCTCACTGCTCTTTGAGCCAGGCGCCGTTCTTACCGTCAAGGAGTTTACCCGGCAGATCAAGTCGACACTTGAGCTCGCCTACCCGACGGTCGCGATACAAGGGGAGGTGTCCAACAAACACCTCCACGGATCAGGCCATTTGTACTTCACCCTGAAAGACGCAGACGCCCAAATTTCCTGCGTCATGTGGCGCAGCAGGGTGGGCTTGCTCCGATTCATGCCGGAAGATGGAATGAATGTCATTGTCTCCGGCCGCCTGACGCTGTACGAACCCCGCGGCGTGTACCAAATCGACGCGACAAGCATCAAGCCCGTGGGCGTAGGCGAGTTACAGATTGCCTTTGAAAAACTCCGGGCGAAATTAGAGGCCGAGGGATTGTTCGATCCCTCCCGCAAAAGGGAGATCCCGAAGATCCCGGCACGCATCGGCATTGTCACGTCCCCAACTGGCGCCGCTCTTCAGGATATGCTGACGATTATTGGCCGGCGTTTTCCCGCCACGGAGGTCATTCTCCGCCCAGCGCAGGTGCAAGGTGCCGAAGCGGGCCGTGACATCGCCCAGGGAATTGATGACCTGAACGCCGTGGGAGGCATCGATGTGATCATCGTCGGACGTGGTGGGGGTTCCATGGAAGACCTCTGGGCGTTCAANNTATGTCGCCGATTTGCGCGCGCCAACGCCGTCTGCTGCCGCCGAGCTGGTCGTTCCCGACTCCCGTCACATTCTTGAACAAGTGGCGAATTCTTGGTATACTGTGAAGGAAAGTACCGAGGCACTTATCGCAGGCCATCGACTCCACATATTCCACCTTCTTTCGAGCTATGCCTTCTCAAGACCGGAGGATATGCTCCATCAGCATACGCAGCATCTGGACAGGATACAGAAGTCCCTTTCCATGCTCGCCTCGCACACGCTCACCCTTACCTCTTCACGTCTTNNCGTCTTCGTGCAGCGCAACAGAGGCTGGAGGCTCTAAACCCGGCTCTTCCAATGGAACGCGGTTTCGCGCTCGTAAGAAAAGCAGGGACGCTCATTCGGTCATCTGCAGTTCTTCAGACGAATGACAATGTCTCCCTGGAGTTCATTGACGGTAAACGCAAAGCGACCATCAACTAGCAAAAGCCTATGGCAGCGAAAAAAAGATCTCTGGAATCCGGCGCCCTCGAAGATTCCCTGAAACGCCTCGAAGAGATCGCCGATGAGCTCCAGCAGGGAGACCTGCCGCTGGAAGAGGCTCNNTGAAGAAGGATTGAAACTCTCCAAAGTATGTGCCGAGCGGCTCCAGAAGGCTTCGTTGACGGTGAAACGTCTGGCCAAAGATCTTGAGGGAACGCTCCGCTTGACTGATGAGGAACAAGAGACCGAGCATGACTGACCAACGCTATCCGCTTCTTGACCGTGTCAATGTCCCAGCGGATATCCGCGCCCTTCAGAAGACGGAACTCCGTCGGCTCGCAGCAGATGTCAGGGAATTTCTGATCGAAACTGTTTCCCGTACCGGTGGCCATCTGGGAGCCGGACTGGGCGCCGTGGAACTTACGATAGCCCTCCATTATGTCTTCAATACCCCCACCGACAAACTGATTTGGGACGTCGGCTNNTAAAATTCTCACCGGAAGAAAAGATCGCTTCCATACGATCAGGCAGTACCATGGCCTCAGCGGATTCCTCAAACGGAGTGAAAGCGAGTATGATACGTTTGGCGCGGGTCATGCCAGCACGGCGATTTCGGCCGCACTCGGCATGGTCGCGGCACGCGAACTCCTTCACGAGCGTTTCAAGGTCGTGGCAGTTGTGGGTGATGGATCGATGACGGGAGGGATGGCGTATGAAGGGATGAACAACGCCGGCCTGATGAAGAAGAACATGATTGTCGTCTTTAACGACAATAACATGTCCATCGCCCCGAACGTCTGGGCAATCTCCAATTACTTCACCGGACTCATAGCGAATCCTGGATATAATCGGTTCAAGAAAAACGTGTATGAACTCACGGGAAGATTGGATACGCTGGGAGATCGAATCCGGCGCGCAGCGGCCCGTGTGGAAGAGGGCATCAAGGTGGTGGTCACGCCGGGGATCCTGTTTGAAGCGCTCGGCTTCCGCTACTTTGGTCCGGTGAACGGCCATAATATTCAGCAGCTCGTGCAGATTTTTGAGGAAGTGAAGGAGTACAGCGGGCCGATACTTATCCACGTCACCACACAAAAAGGAAAAGGGTACAAACCGGCAGAGGAAGATGCTCAGCATCTGCACGGTGTCACTCCGTTCGATAAGATCACCGGCATCGCTCCGAAGAAGCCGGACGGTCCGCCGACCTACACGAAAGTCTTCGGGTCTGCGTTAGTGGAGCTGGCAAAACAGGACGAGCGGATTGTGGGAATCACGGCCGCAATGCCCGATGGAACGGGCCTCGACCTTCTCCAGAAAGAATTGCCGAAACGATTTTATGATGTGGGGATTGCAGAGCAACATGGTGTAGCCTTTGCAGCCGGCCTCGCCACGCAAGGGAGCGTTCCGGTGGTATGCATCTATTCTTCATTCCTTCAACGGGCGATAGACCAGATCATCCACGATGTTGCACTGCAGCATCTGCACGTGGTGTTTGCCCTCGACCGCGGTGGCATCGTCGGGTCCGACGGTCCAACGCACCATGGCGTTTTTGATCTCACGTACCTGCGGATGATCCCGGAAATGGTGGTCATGTGCCCGAAGGATGAAAACGAATTGCGCGACATGCTCTGGACTGCCGTCAGGCATCAAGGGGGTCCCATAGCGTTGCGCTACCCGCGGGCGAATGGCACTGGTGCTGCTGTGAAGTCCGGCTTTGATCTTATCCCGATGGGGAAGGGAGAGATTCTTCGGCGCGGGGAACATGTCGCGCTGCTCGCTGTTGGCGCTATGGTCGGCCCTTCCATGGCCGCTGCGAATATTCTTGACGGCGAAGGAATCCGTTGCCAGGTCGTCAATATGCGATTCGTCAAACCAATCGATGGAGCGATGCTTGACAATATTACGGAACGATTCGATCGCATCATTACCGTCGAAGATAATGTGGTGGCTGGTGGGTTCGGCAGCGCGGTTCTGGAGTACCTTGCGTCGGCCGGCAAGCACGCCAATGTTCGCTTGCTCGGTATCCCCGATAGATTCGTCGACCATGGTACTATACCGGAATTGTATGCCGAACTCGGGCTCGATGCCCACGGGATCGCCGCTGTCGTGCGGGAGGTCCTCGATACTACGCTGACCAATCTCCATACCCCATCCATGACCGGAAAACCCTGAGTGTCGATGCCTCCACTACGTATCGGTGTTGCCGGAGTAGGCTGGATCGCCCAAGTGGTCCATCTCCCCATTCTTCTTGGTCTCCCCGACTGCAAAGTCACCGCCGTGTGCGACAAGGATCGCCGCAAAGCCCGGCTCGTTGGAGAGAAATTCAAGATTCCGCATGTGTTTACCGATCTCAAGTCCATGCTGCATGAAGTGGAGCTCGATGCTGTCATTATCAGCACCTCCACAGATATGCACGCGGAAACAGCTATCGAAGCAATGGAGGCGGGGAAAGATGTGCTTGTGGAAAAGCCCATTGCCCGCACCTTACGCGAGGCCATGGCTATAGCGGAGAGCTCGCGTACACATAATCGAAAAGTGTTGGTGGGGATGAACCAGCGGTTTCGACCCGACAGCCTTCTGATCAAGAAATCGGTGGAAGAGAAGGACCTTGGGAAGATTCTGTATGTGCGCACCGGCTGGCTCCGGCGTCCATCCTCCAACAGCGCCTGGTTTCTTCGGCGTGAGCGTTCAGGAGGCGGAGTCTTTGTTGATCTGGGGANNACGATGTTCCATCACCATACCAAAGGGGTGGAAGACACGTCCGTGGTGACGTTGGTACTGGGCAATGGAGCCTCGATCATCATCGAAGTGAGCTGGTCACTGCACATCCAGGAAGATGTCTTTTATTGTCACGTGTTCGGCACCGAAGGCACAGGAAGCCTGCAGCCCTTGCGCATCGTTCAGGATAAGGGAGGTACACCGGTTAGCGTCGTGGCTCCGAAAGGCGGAAATCCTCAGTCGTATTTTCACCGTTCCTATGAAAATGAGTTACGGCATTTTCTGGATGTGGTCCGCGGCAAGGAGCCCGCCGGGTCAACGATCGAAGAGGCCGTGGAGTGCATGCG
>PMNP01000001.1 GCA_003161755.1 Ignavibacteriota bacterium
TCTCGCCGCAAAAGACATCGTGCTTATGACACTGGTCAGCAGTGATCATCGGACTATAAGTCTGGCTTCAATTCCAACAGGGCTTGGTGACCATGAGAATGAGCTAACTATCTTGCTCGCTAAGTACCAGCCTCATTCTTAATTTGATGGGCGAGGTATACTTGAATGTCTTTGAATTCAACAAATCACACATGCAGTAAATAGACGATTGAAGAAAGCCCCACGACCCCAACCGGCTGGGGCTTGTTTTATTTTAGGAAAGACCTTTGGTGTCAACCGGCTTTATGGAAAGTCGAGATAGATCTGCCACATATTCCTTCTTCCCCCAGGCTTTTGACTTATCTTGGTAGTTGATAATGAACCGCACAGAGGTCTTCTGCATCAAATCCGACCCGGAAAATGTGATTTCTCCTTCTTGTCCATTGTCTATGATATCTGATGGTGATAACCGAATGTTAGTAGAACCATCCCTCCATATCCTCACGTTTTCAATCCGACCTCCAAGGTTACTGAAGTCGAATTTTGTCTCATTGTTTCCACGGAGGCGGCCACCCCACTGAAAAACCGGCTCGTTCTCAGCGATCTCCCTCCTCTGGTTAAACAGATGATTCTCGCGCATGAGACCTAGTTGCTCTTGGATTAGATCGTTCTGCCGTTTCGTCTCCTGTCTAATCTTCTTAGTTTCACTTGTGTAGTACCAAATGATTCCAGCAGTGATTGCTAGGATGACTGCCTGGGAAATGCCAATATAGTCTTGGGTAGTCATTATTAGTCCTTCATATGATAATGTCCTTATTCTAGTTCCTTCTCCTACGAGTTGCCTCTTCTAATTCCAGGTGGAGCCTTTGCCCCAATCAAATGGAATTGCAGACCTGTCTTGCTTTGTTTTCTTGATAAGCCAATGTCCTCACGAATGGCAACCATGAGTTCTGAAAGGAGCTTGTCATGCCGTTCAACAGACTTGTCTGGATTTGAAAACTTGACTTCATTGTGGAATGCCATGACAGCTTCAATGACATTTGTTGGTGCTACGAGGCAAATAGTGTTTACATACCGCGCGAAACGGGAGTTCGCGTCATCTTTGTCGGTTCCATCAACAGCAAGATCAGAAAGTGATCCCAAGAGGTTTGTATAATGATGAACCTTCTCTTGCCTCCAATCGGCAATTATCTGTTGACGTCTAGTGAAGAAATAAGTGAGTGAGGCGAGCAGAAGGCTGCTTGTAGCTGTAATGATTGAAACCAACACGGAAGTATCCATAAGGATCAAAAAAGGAAAGTGTCCAGAAATGGGCCAAGCCATGAGCCATGTCTTCTTCACAAGAGCTTGTGGAAGATAGCTGAAGATTCGGATGTTGTCAATACGTCTTTCAACCCAAGATTAGGTCTTCTTCCAGAAGCTCTCAGCNNTCTGGATATCCAAGATGGAAGAACTGGACATTGCCACAGTTGTCGCATGAATATATTCTATATCGTGCAGAATTGTAATTTGACAAGCCAAAAGAAGCGAGGTCTTGTCCTTTAGGTTCAGAACGAATAACATAGTGCCCGGAACCGCACATCTTGCATTTTGGATTATTCTTCCGTTCACACAAGTCTGCGTTCAGGCTAATCCTCTCAAGTACTGTGTCAATCTCGCTTAAAAGAGCACTAGCATCTGGTAGGCAGTCCTCTGGTCTTTCGACTATGCACTTGCTGAACAATGGATTCGCGCATTCGATATGGGGGGAATTCGGAAATAGCTTTTCAACGTTGAACTTGTCGTGCAGAAAATACCAGAGGTTTAGAAAAGGCTGACCAGAGGTCATAGACCATAGGAGTTTGCCTAAACAAAAGACATCAAATGACGGCTTCACCTCTTCAATTCTCATTCTGATAGCCCACGCTGGCATCCAATCCCTGCTGCCCACATTCTCAAATGTGTCCGAAACTCTGGTGTGGGTGCTATCAGTGAAGAATACCAGACCAAAATCCCCTAGCACAAGCTCTCCAGTCTCATCAACAAACACATTCTGTAGCTTGATATCCCTATGTACCATTTTATTCTTATGCACTTCAGCCACTCCGGCCACAAGTGGTCGAATTGCCACGAGGGATTTCTCAAATTTCCCTGCAAATATCTCTGTGGACTTATCCAATGAACCTCTTGAATAGAACGGCGATACATACCATCCTTCGTCCGCACTATGATCCAAGATCTTCAAGAGATTTCGGTGTGATAGCATTGACATTGCATCAATTTCTCGTCTGAGCCTTTCCGCGGCGACATCCGAACTTTGGCCATTGTTTGGTTTGTGTAGCACCTTTAGGGCGTAGTGGTTTGACTTTTCCATTGATTTAAGCATCATGAACAACTCCAACTTGAATGAATCGAAATCATNNTTTAGATGGGTTTGGATTTTGAAGGGTCAGACGACGGAGGAATTGTTGAAGAAATATCCTGTGTTGCCCCTCTGTCCCCCACACTTTAGTGTCCACAACTCTGCTAACCTCTCCTTGGCCACCAGATCCTATCTCTGCTACTTTCATCCATCGCAGTTCGTAGGGCATTTTTGGGTTCCTGAGATTGTTTTTGTGTTGTCAACTACCTCACGGAGGTGCGCGGTTTGCTAGCGGAAGTCAAGCTGAATATAGCGCAGAATTAAAGGTTTTCAAAGAATATTCTTGTGATTCCTGAAAGTGATTCAACACAATGTGTTAAGGGAAGAAGAACATTGTTGAAAAACTTGAAAAAAGAACCCCTGCTCGGTATAAATTGCAAAATCAGGATTTACCTCTTTAGCACAGGGACATTTCACGGTTGGGAGTTCATAGAACCAGCCTGTGATGCCGGTGTTCAGGCAATCGTGCAATGTCTGTCCGACGACATACTTCTTATGCAAGGATCGCCGCCCCGGCCTTCCTGATGACTAGTGAGTCTGAATCTAGGTTAAGACAAAAGCCCGGCATATGTCGGGCTTTATTGTTTTGAGTTAACGCCTCTTCCTTAAGTAACTGAAAATTCCTTCGGCCACTGTCCCAGGGATGATAGGTTCCCACTTCCCTTCGTCTGAACTACTTGAAATAGTCTCACCTTTGTCTGAGTAATCTATATACGAGATGGATCTGCACTTTTCTGAATTCAGATTAACTTGGAACAGCGTTTGGGAATAAGCCCAATTGTCATACCCCCTAAACTGTCGTGCCTGTAAAAGAGAATCAGCTTTTGGCAATTCTCTGAGCCAAACCTGAGAAACATTCTTAGAAATCCTTTTCATTGATGAAAGTTTAACCTCGACAACGGTATACCTTGTCATACAAACTAGCATCCAATCCTGATCTTCTTGTGACCAAGCTAAAGCTGCACAGAAGAGGAGAATACAACCAAGAAATCGTGGTAGGTATTTCATGGACAGTTCCTGGAGTGGTGGGATGGTAGAAATATAGAAAAGCCATTGAGAGAGTCAAATACGAATGCTATATTGACAGATGAGCTTGCACAGATCACCAAGTATTAAGGGTTGTCATCAGTCATTTCAAGGACGTGACTTTGATCTTATATAAATACACCTCTGCTCAGATGGGGATTGACATTTTAAGAAACTCCCACATAAGATACACTCAAATGGGTTCTCTCAATGATCCATTTGAATCGAATCCATTATTTGAGGAGACATCAATTAGGGAATGGTGTGAGGCAGAGTTACCACACCAGAGGAATGAGCTGTTAGGTAAAAAGGATGTGTTTGACGCGATATTCCGGGAAATAGCCGGTGACACTTATGATTCGGCTCCTCCTGAGTTCAAACGGTTTTGGAGTCGGTCGCAATTCTTGGATGAAGCTCGTTCATATTGGAACAGAATGCAACCTTCAGGAAAGACCGCAATACAAGAGAAGTTGGATAAACGTCTTCAGGAATATCTGCCGCTCATGCCAATGAAAATACTCAGGAAGATCCCTCTTATTCTGGCGGAATATGTTTGTGTCCTTAGCCTTTCCAAGATCAGAGATAGTGTGAAGATGTGGGGAGTATATGCTGGGGGTTGTACGGGTTTAGTAGTAGGATTTGATGGTACAAATGAATTCTTCGACAAGCTGCTGGATGTTCAATATAGCACTCAGAGAGAGATGCTTTCATTCCCACGAAGAAAGGTTGAAGATCTGTCTGAAGGCGAACGCATGGAGAACTTTCGTCGATTTGTTGGAACCAAAAGTGAGATTTGGAGAGAAGAAATGGAATGTCGTTTACTAGCGCTGCCTGGAGTGCTAAAATCCACAGGAGTTCCTGACCAACTAGGATATCCAGTTCTCGTCAGAGATTTCCCCCTGTCAATGGTTTCTGAGGTAATTGCCGGTTATCGTATGCATAGGGACGACCACAAGATGTTGACCAGAGTTCNNTTCTCCAGGAAAAAGGCTATGAGAACATCCTACACAGAGCCAAACTTCATGATGACACCTATACCTTGGTCATTGAGAAGGATGAAAGCGTTCGACAGAATTGATATCCAATCATGAGTAAGCGCGGGTGAGCTTGCAAAAATCAGTTGCTCTTTCTATATTATTAGCCTGATGTCTCACTCAAATTCGTTCCACGAGTGCTGACATTGTGGCAGAAAATGCACCCATGGT
>PMNP01000048.1 GCA_003161755.1 Ignavibacteriota bacterium
ATGACGATGCCGTCGGCGAGTCCTGTCTTGCGCCTGCAGTTGTATGTGAGAATCGCACGGGAAATGACTGGCGTGGGGGTATACTCGTCCCCCTGCGCGATCATGACTTCCACCCCATTTGCCGCCAGCACCTCAAGAGCAGACGCATGAGCTGGCACGGATAGGGCATGGGTGTCCATGCCGAGAAAGAGTGGGCCGTCGATCTTCTTCTGTATTCGGTACAAGCAAATCGCCTGACTGATGGCGAGAATATGCCATTCATTGAACGCCCTGTCAAAAGCGGAACCGCGATGTCCTGATGTGCCGAAGGCAACCCGCTGTTTTGGTACTGAAGGATCAGGCACATCGGCATAATACGCCGTGATCAATTTCGGCACGTTTACCAACCTCGATGGTTCGGCAGGTTTTCCCGCATAAGGGCTTATGTTCATGTCACTCGCATTGTAAGTGCATTACTACCGACCCACACGAGACATACTTCAGTTCTTCTTTGTTTACGATGCCGTTCAGCAGCTTGTGAATCAGCAACATTCGCTTAAATGCATTCACAAGAAGGTGCATTCATCCGCGCTACGCGTACGCCAGTACTGCCAGTGCGATATCAGATCAGGAACGTTGCATTGAGGATGTGCTTTTTAACGGAGGAAGGAGAGAGGGATTTACGATAGCTGAGGTTGAACCAACAACCGATGTACCTTAATGCAGGTGAAACAGAAGTTGAGGTGAACAAAGGATGGACTTCAATGAACTGATGGGTGCCATTCTTTTCCACTAATGTCTGGAAAAGAGGAACCAATCTGCCGACAGCAAGGTGAAGACTACCATTGTGCAGAGATATGACTGCTCTTGACAGTGGTAGTTGTCCATCTCCATCGGCACCAGGATCGCTTACGCCAAAGGTGTAACAGCGTTCGGGCGGTTCGGCTCCACGGATACGCAAACCATTTGCATTCCCCACACTTGCAAGGAGGAACACGAGGGCAAAGACTCTTCCGAAAGCCAAAGTATGTCTGGCAAGAGATCTCATCCTCTGTCGATATCCGTAGTCGCCATGAATCATTCTACAGAGGGATGTAATGGAAGGCAATCAGCCAAAGGGATGAAACAGTAGCTAATTCTCCATGTTGAAATCACACGGCCTTTGGTGCTGGCTTTGCACTGAGAGCTACATGTTTCTAGANNCGACGTAGAGACAATGGTCACTGTGAACAACACATAATTTGGAGAGTGCCATTGTCATCTTTACGCCACGAAACGTGCCCATGCGTTGCGTCTTCTTATTTCACTTCGTACCTTCCATCAATGATGGTCTGAACGAGGAGCTTTGTCTTTTCCGCGCCCACCGCCGATCCGTGACCAGAATTCCCGGCGATCACGCCGTCATACCAGGAGGGCCTCCCGTGAAACCCCAGATCTCACTCCTTCTCGTCGTTCTCCTCTCTGTCAGTTCCCTTTACGCACAAGAACATCCAGTGATAGAATGGGTGAAGCTGTACGACGGGATCAGCCGCCGACAACTGCAATTGGTGAGCCCCTGTCTGGATCGAAATGGGATGATCTGGGGTACTGCGACCTATGTCAACGCTGCCAAAGGGCAAAAGATTGCCCCAATGTGCTTCTCCCCTTCGGGAGACTCGACGCTCTTCGAGGTTTACGATTCTGCATCAGGAGGATCCGTTGTCAGCACGTCGATGGCCCTTGACGATTCCGGCGGGGCGTACGTCACGGGGAACAGCTATCTGATCAACGGTACCACCGAGGGCGTTCTGCTGCGTTACACATCGGGCGGCAAGATCGCGTGGGTGCTGCATTTCCCGATGTATGCCACTGGGTGCAACGTCGTTCACGATTCGACAGGCAACATCATTCTGGGCATATGCGGAGGGGACGGGATTCACGTCTGGAAGATCAACCAGCAGGCGACCATTCTCGATTCGAACGTGATCACGTGCGATACTGCCACTCTTAGCCTGTGCTCCCTGGTTCTCGCTGATTCTGGAAGCGTTTACTTGATGGATTTGCGTATCTGGAGTCACTATTCCGGCCCTCCCGGAATGCCCATAGATTTTGCAGAGGGCGACATCATCAAGATGGATTCGCATTTGAACGTGCTGTGGAAGCTGAAGACCGATCCTCTGTTTGCGGGGGCAGTACGTTGCGACCGCCAGGGGAATCTCGTTGCCCTCACTGCGAGCGCGCTGACCAAGGTGTCGAACAACGGTACAGTACTCTGGCACACTCCCACTTCTACAGAATCTTCATTTCTTGGACTCGCAGTCGATTCTCAATCGCGGACCATTGTGTGTGGCGACGGGAGTTACGAGGAACCGTTCTTTGGCATTGCATCTTACGAATCCACAGGTAACCTGGCATGGGGGATCCCATTCTCGAATTCCGCGACCACCCGGTATGAGTTCCGAGGTATCGGGCTCGATTCATCAGACAACGTCTACGCTACGGGAAACATAGGTAGTTATTTGCCCGGGACAGTTTGTCCTATTATGAAGTGGGACGCCGCGGGGAATAAGATCTGGGAAACAACATTCCAATCCTCTGACATGTATAGCATGGGGACATCCATATTCGTTGATCGGCATGGCAGTGTTTATGTTGTGGGCTCTGGAGGGGAGGAAAATAACCTTGGACTCCTCGTCCTCAAATATGCTCAGAGAGGCACAACAGCCGTGATCGATCCATCGGTCGACATGCCAATTCGCAGCAAACTCTGCCAGAACTATCCAAACCCGTTCAATCCCAGCACCAACATAGGCTATACTATAGCAAGCAGCAAGGAGCAGGTAGCAGGTAGTATGAAGCAGGTAGGGATGGAACGGGTGAGACTTGCGGTCTATGATTTGCTCGGACGGGAAGTGGCCGTTTTGGTCGATGGGTACCAAACGCCGGGAGAGCACCATGTGATGTTCGACGCCAGGAGTCTTGCGTCAGGCGTGTATTTCTACCGGCTGGTATCAGGCGGCTCAGTCCAAACTCGAAAAATGACGTTCGTTCGATGATTGGGTGTTCGATTCAACGGGTCGGCCTTAAGACCGGCCCTGGTCGAAGAAAGACCGCTAAGGCGCTCTGCCGCCATTTGCAATGTTAGCAGGCATTGGGATTTGTCGTGCCAGATATGGCCAGCACATTTCTGTCACCCCTCAAAAACCATGCGATGAGAAGCATCTCATGAAGACCTTGCTCCGATTCCTATAGGTAAGTGTCCGCTCCTCATCACAATCAGCATCGCTCAGGCCCTGTGGACCCAGATGAATGGTCCATCTAATCGGCTTATTGGGAGCTTTGCGGTCAGCAGGACGAATCTCTTTGCCGGGACTTATAATGGCGGCGTTTAGCGACGGCTTCAGTCTGAAATGATTACCGGAGTGGAAAATGCAAATTCATAAAGGAGAAAAAGGTGAAAAACATTTTACGATTTGTCCACAGTGGCGGATTACTCTCTGAATTGAATGCTCGCTCGCACCGCTCCCGGATTACTTTACTCTTGTGTACGCTTGTGCTCATGGCACTAAGCTGCTTCCTGCTGATTATCGGATGCAGTAAGAGCAACGGTCCGACCGCTCCATCCGCTGCGTCTCTGCTGCAAGGAAACCAGGCTTTTCACGCCTCAACCGTTGCCGAGTATCAGTCTCTCGGTGCAGGCGTGTCATATCCATTTGCGGCCCTCAAGATTGCCAGCCCCTCCAGCAGCCCGCTTCATAGCATATCCGCTGAAAACAGCTTCTCGCGTTCCCATGGCTCTCCAGCGCTTAAGCGTGCCTCAGTGGTTACCGACGCACTTACTTTCAGCCAAGTGACGAACCTCTACAACGACTATGGTACCATCAACGGGAAGGTATTCACGAGGACATATTACAGCGATGCGGCTGGGACGCAGTCCGCGGGAAGCCTTACAATAACGTATCCTGCGACCTTAGATTTCCCTATCAACATCAATGCCGCCCAAAACATTACCGGGGGCAACCTCCCGTGTAAAGGAAATGTCTTGATCAGCTTCTTGGACGAGACAGGTGCAAATTTGATGACGGGTACTCTCACGCTGACTAAGAACAACGTAGTATTCAATCTTAACCTCACTCTCGACAAACAGCTGGGTGTGGCCGGGTCAATCACTATTACGGAGAGCGGCGCTACACTGCTGTTAACCAACTTCCAGGGCATGGTAGAGAACACACTTGCCTGCGACGTAAATGTCAGTCCTTACGGCTGGACGGGAACCGGCACTCTCAACTTTGAGACATTCGAGATGACTGCAAATGTAAACACGGGAACAGGCCTCTCCACTGCCGCATCAGATAGTCTCGGTGACCTGTATATTACATACGCAGACGGAACACATGAGATCACGTTAAATGCGTTGGGGGGTGGCTTGACGGGTGGAACAACCACTATCACACCAGCCAGCATCACGGCGACCAGCGGCACACCACAAAGCGTAGCGGTCAACACCATATTCGCTTCCCCTTTAGTTGCAACTGTAAGAGATCAGAGCGGTAACCCAATGAGCGGAATAACAGTCACCTTTGCGGCACCTTCAACTGGTCAGAGTGGCACTTTTACAGGCGGAGTCAGTACGGTCACAGCACTCACTAATACACAGGGACAGGCACAAGTCGCCATCACCGCGAACGCCACAACCGGGAGTTACAATGCAACAGCATCGGTGATCGGTGTTACCCAGGCGGCGAGCTTCTCGTTGACAAACACAGCGCTTGCAACTGTTATTTACAAAGCACCCCTGAGCTTCACTTACTCCCAGAGAACAATCGTAGCCATCAACAACAACGGCCAGTCTGTTGGCTATCAACCAAATTCTTCCGGCTANNTCTGGGCTACCCCTACTGCCCAACCACAAACCCTTCAGATCTCTGTAGGTGACAGCTTAGATAACGTAAATGGATTTAACGACAACGGTCAGATTGTTGGAAACGGAATCGGCCAACGCAATTATGGCACCGGGATAAGTTCACCGACAAATCCTCTCTACTGGTCGAGCCCAACAGCGCAGCCGAAAAAGCTTGCCGTACCACCTGCCATCACGGGCTATGCAGTTGCAACGAGCATAAACAACAACGGGCAGATTGTCGGCTGGGGCTGGGCAACGACTGTGATGGGTATCTACTGGGCGAGCCCATCCGACACGACGCCTCAGGTGCTTCAACCACCTCCAGGTTCCATCCGAGGAGNNAACCTATGGAACGAATGGAATGTATGCGGCTTTCTATTCGAGCCCGACTGCTCAACCTGTTGCGCTCAAATTTCTCAGCGGAGACAGTTATGCTGTTCCAGTATCTGTAAATGCTGCTGGGGTAATCGTAGGATACTCATACTCCACCGGGGTTGGTCCACGCGCCGTGACTTGGGCAGATTTCACTGCGCCTCCTCAAGCGCTGCCCGTATTGCCCGGATCATCGGGAGGGGCGTCTGCTGTCAGCATCAACACCAAAGGTGACATCGTTGGCGCGCTCTGGAGCGGTGCGCCTGGACTCATCTGGATAAATGGGCAGGCACAGGTGCAAGACCTGAACACTTTGATTCCTTCCGGCAGCATCAGTGGTACACTTGGCGGCGCGAGCTTAATCACAGATCAGGGCTGGATACTCGGCAAGGCTAGTTCTGGCCAATACATCCTTATTCCCAAATAGAACTTGTGCGTGGTGGTCTGTCCAGGATTATGTGCCAATGCTGAGAAAAGTGTCAGGACGCAAGTCCTGACACCATTGTATATAGTGCGCTAGCGTATCACTTTGCGATTTGTCCGCAGAGGCGGATTCTTAATTGTAGTGTTTTGCCTACTAACCAGTCCGAGTCCGATACTTGCCCAATGGGTTCAGACCACTTGTCCAGCCACCAATCAAATTAATTGCTTTGCCGAGATTGGCACGAAACTCTTTGCAGGGACTTTTGGCAACGGTATCTTCCTGTCGACTAACAACGGCACAAACTGGACNNACCAACAACGGCACAAGCTGGGCAATTGTCGATAATGGTCTTGATGCAAATCAAGTGAGTTGCTTAGCTGTGGAGGACACAAATCTCTTTCTCGGGACTTCTAACAGTGCCTTTCGATTCGGCAACAGCACAAAAAGTTGGACTAAGGTCGATTCAGGGCTGGGGTGGCCCATTGATATCACGGGTTTTGCTATCTCTCCGAACGGGTCAGGTGGTACGAATCTCTTTACAGTGTCTGAAGACAGTGTCTTTCTGTCCACCAATAGCGGCGCAAGTTGGACAGCTACGGCCGATGTAGGATTGGCCTCTACCGTCGGNNCACCAACAACGGCACAAGCTGGAGTGATGTCGATTTAGGATTTACAACCAATCTTGTCACTGCACTTGCCATCTCCGGAACGGATCTTTTTGCCGGAACTAATGTTGGTGACGTGTGGCGACGGCCGCTGTCGGATATGATCACTGGTATAAAAGATCCCTCATCGGGGCCC
>PMNP01000006.1 GCA_003161755.1 Ignavibacteriota bacterium
ACTGGAAATGGATCGATCCCAAGTAAATAATAGAGAACATTCAATATTACGCCTGATCATACCGCAAGTTATCATGGGAGATTATCCACACAAAAGACCTTGCGCACAACCCGGCGCTGTCTCTCTGCGTTTGCGAGGGCGGTCAGCACAGATTGGCTTAGGAATGCCATCATAGCGGGGCAATGCCGATAGCGCCCGATTTTAACTGTCCTCCGATTGCTAGTTGAAGAAGAAATGATTAGTATGACCTCAAATTCCGTATTTCCGATGCGAGATGATGGGCTTTTGAAAGCCCTGCATTATTGTTATTTCGGCCCACCAACCACTTCACTGGACTGTCCGATATCTTCTGGGGAGCGACGATGACGCGAAAGGAGGCGACGTCAACAACCTATGCGCCATCCTTCTTCATTGCCGCGTGGTGAAAAAGTTGAAGAGAAACACGCCACTCTCCACTTGGGATTGAGGCCAAGAGACTCTGTGAGATGAGATATGAAAAAGAAGACACCGTTGAAACATTCCTCTCCAAAACCAAAGCTTGTTGCCAGTGAAACGGCATCCTCGGGAAACCAAGTCTATGTTGTCGGCATCGGCGCATCTGCCGGCGGCCTGGAATNNGCTTTCTTTCGCAATATGACCGAGAATTCCGGCATGGCGTTTATCGTTGTGTCACATCTCGATCCCAATCATGTAAGCATCATGCCTGAACTCATCCAAAAATCCACCAAGATGACGTTGTTTCAGGCCGAAGACGGAATGCGTATTGAACCCAATCATGTCTATGTTACGCCAGCCAATCGCGATTTGGCAGTATTTCACAGAACAATTCAACTGATAGAACCTCTTGTAGCCCATGGGTTCCGGCTTCCCATCGACTATTTCTTTAAATCTCTCTCATCAGACGTTGGCGACAAAGCCATTGCTATCATCCTCTCTGGCATGGCTTCCGACGGTTCCGCAGGATTACAAGCGGTAAAGAGCGAATTAGGAATGGTCATGGTTCAGGATCCCCTCTCGGCCAAGTTCGACGGGATGCCAAGCAGCGCCATTAAAACCGGATTAGTCGATTACGTTCTTCCGCCCGAAGATATGCCGGATCAGTTGATGCAATACATTTCCCGGAAGGGCAGGAATGTTTTATTGGATCGATCAATTCACGACGACAAAACCCCTGATACGGTTCAAAAGCTCTTCCTGATTCTCAGAAATCGCACCGGTCACGACTTTTCACTGTACAAACGCAATACGATTTACCGGCGTATTGAACGAAGAATGAATGTTTCTCAATTGGAGACTCTTCCAGAGTATCTACGATTGCTTCAGAACAACCCTGCGGAGATTGACAACCTCTTCAAAGAGCTTCTCATTGGAGTGACAACGTTTTTCAGAGATCCCGAGTCGTTCGAGAAATTGAAAACAGTATTGGCGGAATTGGTAAAGAATAAACCGCCGAACGGTCAGATGCGAATTTGGGTGCCCGGATGTTATACCGGCGAAGAGGCGTACTCCGTTGCGATGGTGTTGCGGGAATGCATGAATGACGNNATTGGATCCTTTTCAGGAATAGCCCTCGATGTGAATAAAGAGCGTCTGAAGCGTTTCTTTACTACCGAGGGGCAACATTATCGGATTCGAAAAGAAATCCGGGAAATGCTGGTCTTTGCGCCGCAGAGCATCATCAAAGATCCCCCATTTACAAAACTTGACCTCATCTCCTGCCGTAATCTCTTGATCTATCTTAGTGCTGAACTGCAGAAGAAGATCATTCCCCTATTCCATTACAGCCTTTTGCCCCACGGGATCCTTTTTCTCGGCTCAGCGGAAACTACCGGCCACTTTGTTGATCTCTTTTCACTTGTAGACAAGAAGTGGAAGATTTTCAAAAGAAGAGACTCCGTGTACTCGACACAACCCATTATGGAATTCCCGACATCGCGGCCTAACCGACAAACTGTTGAGACAACTATGAAAAGGAATACCATAACCAATATTACCCCGCTCGCGGAGCAAATCATCCTGCAAAGTTACTCCCCCAATTGTGTCATTACAACCGCTAACGGCGATATTGTCTATATTCACGGCAAGACCGGCAAGTACCTGGAGCTTACCCACGGCGAAGCGAAGATGAATATTTTCCAAATGGCACGGGGTGGATTGGCACAGGAACTTCAGGCATTGATCCGAAAAGCATCAATAAGCAAAAAATCATCAACTGTCAGGGGAATCAAGGTGCGATCGAACGGCTTCAGCCAGACGGTCGATCTTACCGTGAAACCGATTAAAGAACCCACAGAAATGCTTGGTTCCTTGTTGATCATTTTTGAGGATGTCTTGCCGCAGAAGAAAACTCGATTATCCAAATCAGCCGAGCATACAACGAAGTCAGGCAATATTATCAATGGACTTGAGCGTGAATTGAAATCAACAAAGGAGAACTTGCGCTCAACCATCGAAGAACTGGAAACTTCCAATGAGGAACTGAAGTCTACGAACGAAGAGATGCAGTCAACCAANNACCTCCAAGGAAGAATTGCAGTCTCTCAATGAAGAACTCCTTACGGTCAACACGGAGATGCAGAATAAGAATGACGAGTTATCGGTTATCAATAATGACATGAAGAACTTGATGGAAAGCATTGATATCCCGACGATTTTTCTCGATAATAATCTTCTCATCAAGAAATTCACGTTTCACGCAACAAAGGTCGTGAACCTTATCCCTTCCGATATCGGAAGGCCCATAAATCATATCGCGACCAATCTTCGCTATGACAGGTTCATTGAAGATGCGAAGGAAGTTCTCCGGTCTCTTGTTTTCAAGGAAATTCAATTGCAGACGAATGATGGTCTCTGGTATCAAATGC
>PMNP01000148.1 GCA_003161755.1 Ignavibacteriota bacterium
GAATTGGACTTCCAGCGAACAATCGAGGCAATCGAGCCAACTATTCTGTCTACTCAAGCACTCTGTCATCCCGGGCAACAGGCATTGAATGGTCTGAGATTGTCGAACGAGGAGTGGATATGTGACTTAGTTAAGAAGGTCAGGGACAAAACTACTAGATAATCATCGAAGCTATTGCAATCCTTGCTGCCTGACTAAATCCTCCTTGGCCAAAAGAGCATCAGGGATAGATAGGATTTCGAACAATCGGGGCATTATAGGTCCGCACAGTTGTTCAGTATAGAAGTCGTCGGATACACACTGGTTATCTTTCAATTCTCTCAACTGACAAATGAAAACCACATCTCTCTCGTTCTTCGACCCTGTGGACATAGAGGAGCTCGCTCCTTACGGTGGCAAAGCGTACCGCAAGTCTCCTCAAGCGCTGCGAGTTGGGCAGCAGATCTTTAGCAAGATCGCGCGTAAAACGAAATTCTGGGCCCAAAGTGTTGTCGTCGATGGGTACCAAGCATTTCCAAGCATGCATTGGCAGGTTATGGGTCAGTTCATGAAATATTCTTGGGCTCGCATTCACAAGCCTGAGGATCTTGGCAGAGGGATATACTTTACAGTTGGAGTTTCATTCACAAAAAAAGTTCNNCTCAGAAATTAACCAGCTAGATTGGCCTAGTCTCGTTAAGGAAACTGAGGAATTTGTGCACCTTTACAATGACCTCTATGCGCGTGCCATAGAAGCAGTCTGGAACAAACATCGCGCAACAAGACAAACCGGGGGGCACCTGACGGTCGATGGGTCAGATGTAATTCCCCCCAAAGAGAAAAGCAAAAGGAAGTTTAGGTTCAAACCCAGAAAAACAGACTATTCCCATAAAGNNACTTGATGGCTCAGACAAGTTCATCGAAGTGAAGACTACTCTAGGGTCCATTGGGAGGGGTTTCATGGTCTCGATGACAGAACTCCAATTCTCAAAGGAACATGCGGGCCAATTCTATCTATACAGAGTCTACGAATTGGATGAAAACAAAGGAACTGGTCGAGTTCATCTAACGAAAGGCGCACTTGACAATCACTTCGCACTGGAGCCCATTCTCTATGAAGCTACATTTCAAAAGCCATAGGTATTGGACAACGGAGTAAGCCCCGTGTCGCAACAAGTGGGTGATTGCCTTTGAGTAGCTCCTATTTTACCCTAGAATCCCACCGCCTTCTTCCTACAGTAACACTTTGAGTGCTCGTGTAGCGCGACGTTGAGTGCCTGACGGATCGGTGTGCAGAAAGGTAGGGTGGTCGTACAGTCTCAGGGCGGGAGCAATACCAGTCCCTATGTTTTGCGGTTGAGTTCGTCGAGCCGACGTTTTGCTTCGTTTCGTTCAGCATCGTTGAAGAGCGCCCTAAACCGTTCCTCCAATACAATAGATTCCATCGAGAGGTCTAGTCGACCTATTTCCCAGACTCCTGCCAAACCAGCTTGGGTCTCGTGTTTCGCAAGCAGAGCCTTGGCAGTTTCAACTCCTCCATCCTTACGAAGCATTTGGTAAAATCTGACAGCATTGTATCCCAGCTTCTTGGCTTCTTCGTAAGCCCTCATCATCGCAGAGTCGAATTCCTTCTCGAGTTCATTCCTTGGGATTTCCTGTCGGATATTCCTGAAGACTCATAATCGCACAATATCGCAATTATCTAGGAATCTTCCAAGGTGACCTGAATCTGGAATACTTGGCTTGAATTCAAACGGAGTGCGCGGAAAAGTAGTGTGGCGGTAGAGTTCTGGTAGGTTTGGGACGTGTTGCATCTGATTTGCAGATTCGGTAGTGTGGCGCTAACATACATTGACCTCTACGAGCCTACCATCGACAATGGCGCACGAGCGAAACACAGTGATATCGATCTTAGAGAATTACTACAACACGCCAATCGAGCAAAGAGCGCTGCCAGAGCCGATAATTCGAGATGTGGCCGAGTGGATCAAATGGAATCCTGATTTTGTTGCTCATCCTGACGAACCCTGGGCTGGAAACGCGATCACCGATGAAAGGATTTCGTTTAAGGATGCGAGGAGAGTGGTCGAAGCAGTCTTGGATCTTTCAGACAGTGCTGCAGAAGAGGGGCCGGTTCGTGATAGAACGACTGACCAACGGATTGTCAATGCCATGGCGTTGCTGAATGTGATCAAAGAGGAGGGTAATACCCAACAACCAAGTTCCAAGTCGCGAGGCCGATCCGTCTCCTCAAAAAGGGGCCCACATCGGGTTCAGCCCGCAAGGGTCACGAAGGAGGAATTGAGGAGAGAACAGAGAGAAANNTGCACGTATCTCAAAGCGGTTGAAGAAATGTCTCGCGGATTTGGATTCTCTGCGAAATGAGGACTCGACTAAGGCCCAATGGGACAACCATACCGAATTTGAAGAGACCCAACTGGGTAGTCACAGTATCTCGTATGAGGGGCGATGTTTTCTAGAAGGAAGCATCGAGTCAGTCACAAATGCTTTAGAATCACTTACTCGGGAGCGTTTGATATTAAAAAACCGCTTAGCGGCAAAAACAGATGAGGT
>PMNP01000111.1 GCA_003161755.1 Ignavibacteriota bacterium
ATGAGCGGCGAGCTGGGCGTCTTTTCTCCGGAGAATTCCCGGTTGACGCTCACGCCCGGACGCCACGAAGTGGCCGTCTCTCTCTTTGACAGTGCAGGGGTTGCGCGCGGCACAGCATCACGCGTGTTCACTGTGGCCGGTGAGCTGCTCGCCGCAGAGGAGCAGGCCGGGGTAACATACGCAGGCTCAGTTGCCTTGGAGTCGCGGCACGAGCAGGTCGCGGGTGAAGGCACATGGTATAATCGTGCAACTATTGCAGCGCGAGCGATGTACGAGGGATGGCGGTTTACCACGAATGCATTCATAACCACTGACGAGAGCCCCAGTCTGCAACCTCAGGACCGGTTTTACATCGGCGCCGAAACATCATGGTTAAAGGCCGGGTATGGGGATCTGAATCCTTCCTTTCCCGATCTCATTCTGAGCGGGAAACGCGTCAGAGGGGTTCATGCGAATTTGAAATTGGGATTTTTCGGACTTGCCATGAGCACAGGGCAGATTACGCGCCCGATTGAAGGCTCTCTCCTGAGCAAAATTCCCGATTCACTCCTGGTGACTGAGCAGTCCAGCGATCCTGGCGCCGCCTACGCTCCCATCTCCCCCGGCCTGTGGGGAAAATATTCCTTCGGCACGTACGGGCGGAATCTGTTTATCATCAGACCAAGCTTTGGCACCGGCGAAACGTGGCAATGGGGCCTGACGTACATGAATTCAAAAGACGACATGGGCTCCATCGCGTATGGAATTCGCCCGCAGGAGGACGTCGTCGTCGGATCCGACTTTGTTGTCCGGCTTGATGATCGACGAATTCAACTGGCGGGCCAGGGTGCGTTCAGCTTGTACAATACGGATATTTCCTCTGGTTCGATCACCAATGATCGGATTGACTCGCTTTGGCCGAATAGTGAGGACACGCGGAATACCGTCCGATGGCTTCGCAATATCCTCACCCGGTTTATTACGGTCAATGAAAACCTCCGTCCGCTCAGCCTGACCCGTCTAAGCACAGCAGTTGGCGAGGCGTCAGTACAGCTGCGGTACTTTCAACAGGACCTGAAGTTCACTTACTTATACCGTGGCAGCGACTATAATTCGTTCGGACAGGCGTTTCTCAGGAAAGACATCCAGGGCTTCAACGTCAATGATCGGTTCCACCTGATTGAGAATGCTCTAACGGTGACGACTGGGTATGAACGGCTCCACGACAATACTTCCAAGACAAAAGCCGGAACGACGTACTACTCGACCTTTACCCTGGCAATGACGTACGCTCCCAGAATCGGGTTTCCCCCCATCACGGTCGGGTACAGCCGCTATGGCAATTCCAATAACATCAATACGCTCGGCCAGGATTCTCTCAGCGCCATTGAGGACGTCACGAATCGGATCTTCCTTCAATCGTCCTACGATTTTGAGTTTGGGATGGAACATACCGCATCATTCAACCTCTCCACGTCGAACCGGACCGACAAAACTCCCCGCGCGCTCAACGTCAACAATACCAGCGTCGGGTTTTCCCTTGCAACGCGGTATGCTTCGGCATTGACAACCAGCATCGATCTGGCCCTGAACTATAACAAGCTTCCTGTTTCGGGTGCGCGTGGCCAGACCACACGTCTCGATTATAACACGTTGGGACTGCAGGCTCGTTACGAAATTCNNACGCAGGCCACGGTTAGCCCAACGTTCGGTGATTTCCATCGCACGATCCTCAATCTCCAGGCCGAATGGCAGTTCGCAGCCTCGATGCATCTGGTGGGTGAATTCGGCTACCTTGCGAGTCAGGCAGATGCCAATGAAAGCTATGTAACAATACACTACCGATACGATCTCTGAGACCAGCATCCCGTTTATTCCCGGGTCCTTCACTTCCCCACCGACAGAGCCCGCCGGCAAGGCGGCTCCTGCGGAACTGGAGACGGAATCATAGCCGATGAACGAATCTCACGGTGTTATGGGCCAGGCTCGGCGACTTGCCGATGCGGTCCATCCTCGGCTCTGGTTTAGCAGGATCAGCATTGCCCTCGGCATAGCGCTGGCGGTGATTGCCGTCTCAACAGAGGTATTTCATCTCGGCCTCTTCCAGCGCCTCGAGCTCGCCTCCATTGACTACCGCTTCCTCTACAGAGGCGTAAACACCTCCGTTCAGCAATCCGCCCATGTCGTGATTGTCGAAATCAGCGAAGAGTCGTTCCGCTCGCTTCCCACGCAATTCCCCTGGCCCCGTGAATACTATGCCCATGTGCTGCGCAATTTGAAACGTGCTGGCGCACGCGCGGTCGGCATTGATCTCATCTTTGACTCTCCCGACAGCCACGGTGAAGCCAACGACAGTTCCTTGAAGGCCGCGATACGCGAAAGCGGTATTGCAGTCCTTGCCGGCAAACGCGACCAGGATGCCGAACAGTACGTCCAACGAACTGAACATCAGGACTACGGCAATATTTTCTTTGGCGCAGATTCAAATCTCGGTCTCGTCAATATTCGTGCGGATGCCGATGGGATTTATCGCATGTATAATCCGTATTTCCTGGTGCCGACCCCTGGGGACAGCGACCTTACTGTTCCGACTATTGGATTCGCCATGGCCAACAGATATCTCGACTTGCCTCCCCTCACTTCTCCCGTCGATTCGAATGGCCTATTTCTCTATGCCGGCAGGAGGATTCCTCAGTACGATCCTGCGTCATTCCTCATAAACTACTACGGACCAAATGGCACGTTTAAGCACATTCGATTCCACGATGTGATCGACGATGAGACCTTTACCACGCTTGATGAGCAGGCAACGGGGAGTGAAACAAATACCTTCAGCGATCCGGAGTACGGCTACCTCTATGACGGCACGTTCAAGGACAAGATCGTTCTCATCGGCGTCACCGTCCCTGAATACAAGGACCTGTTTCCGGTGTCGATGGGCCGAGGTCATCAGCGCGGCGACAACCTGATGTATGGTGTCGAACTCCATGCAAACGTCATAGAGAATATTCTTCGCAATGATTTCCTCCGCATTCAGAGTCCTTTCACTGAAATTCCGGAAATCATTTTCCTCGTTCTTCTCTCCTTTCTCGGAACCTCATCGTTTCGAGGGAGCAACCGAAAATATCAAGTCCTCGTCGAGACGAATTGTCTTCTCGCAAATGCCGTATTGATTCTGACTATTGTTGCCACCGCGATATGGTCTTTCAATCACGCCAACCTTGTGCTCAGGATCGTAAGCCCGACCCTCGCGGTTCTTGGCGGGTACTTCAGCTCGACAGCGTACAGCCTTGCCTCCGAACGAAGGCAGCGGCTGCNNGGCACGTATGTCAATCCTTCCCTCGTCGATGCGCTCGTCGCCGACCCCGGGAAACTGATTCTGGGGGGAGAACGGAAGGAACTCACGGTGATGTTCTGTGACATTGAGGGATTTACCTCCATTGCACAGACGATGGCTCCTGAACAGCTTGTGTCTCTTCTGAATGAATTCCTCGACGCCATGTCGTCGATTATCTTCGAACATGATGGAACCGTGGACAAGTATGAGGGGGACGCCATTATGGCTTTTTGGGGAGCGCCGGTTCCTCAAACGGATCATGCGCTTCGGGCCTGTTACACCGCCATGGCCATGCAGGAGGCCCTTAAGAAACTCAACGCGAAACGGGAGTCGCAGCAACTCCCCTCGTTTCCCATACGAATCGGGATCAACACCGGCGAAATGGTTGTGGGGAATATGGGATCACAGGGAAAGTTCGACTACACGGTGATAGGCGACAGCGTCAACCTCGCCTCCCCCCTGGAAGGAGCAAATAGGGAATATCGGACCAGTACCATGGTGAGCAAGAGGACGTACGAGCTTGTCCAGATGGAGATTCTTGGCCGGGAATTGGACGTGATCCAAGTGAAGGGAAGATCAGAACCCGNNGTGGTGTACGAACTTATTGGCAAACGCAACACGGAGCAGGACGGGGAATTCGTGAAGTTTCTCGGGACATATCAGAAGGGAATGCAGTTGTATCACCAACATCACTGGTCTGAAGCACTGAAGGCCTTCGAAGAAGCCCTTCTTGCAAGGCCGGAAGATTATCCCGCACTGCTCCACAGGGACCGCTGCGCCCTCCGTAAAGCAAACCCAAGAGTTGCTGATAGCGACCTCACGATCATCAGCGAAAAGTGACTACCGCAAGAGATCATCTGTGAGGGCTCGTTGCACAGCATCAACCTCGTTGAATGGCCCTTTGGAAGTACCAAGTCTGAGCGCAGTCGTCATATAGACCTTTCCCCCAGCCCGCAACAACAGGACCTGCACTTCATCGCCGTTTTCGCGAACTATGTGATATGCAGTTGCAGGATTCTTTGCATGCTCTCCCTCTTCCGGCCGGGTAACTACGTGAGCCTTTCCTGTTACATTCTCGGTCGCATACAATGCCCTTGCAACCGTATTAAGGTTCACATCGTCGGAACGAGTATCAACGTTTCCCACATGCACTTCCTCCAACTTCAATGTCGCTGCATAGTCCGATCGAACCAGCCAGATTACTCCTTCCCGGGAATTGTCGGTCGAAAGATCGAGCCAATGCGGCGGAACGCGGTATTGGAACTGTTTGAAGCCGGGAACGGGGGATTGTGCCGCGGATGTTGCAGATTGCCGCGAGGAATTGCATCCCCACAGCAAGAGAGACGACCAGAGAACAACGAGACACCAAGACGCTTGGAATGGGTCTCTCCCGCCCATTCTCACCCGCCTGCCACTCTCACGCAACTTCACCTCCTTCAGGTCCGAAGAAGAACACCCAAGTCGCAAAGTCCTCTGTGAAATCCTCGAACACGTGCTCGACATAGGCCGGAACAAATATTACCTCTCCCGCCTCGAATGGCTGGCGGTCTCCGCCTTTTACGAAAAATCCGGAACCTGAAGCGATGACATACACCTCATCACGAATATGCGGCGTCTGATGGTCGATTTTTTCCGGCTTGTAATATTCCACGTCGAGGCTTCCGTGATTGAACACCAGCGTGTGATCCTTTCCAGATTTGGAAAGTTGCTGCATGCCCATCTGCAATGTCATGCGGCCGTCCATGATAGCCTCAGCGGTTGTGTGATTAATTTGGGGGAACGCGAACACAAAAAGCGCCCCCAGACCAGTGATTACTGTCTAGACTCCAGGTGCCGGCTTGCACCATCAATAATTCGGATGATGTTCCTCCAAAGGGGGCTTATTCTATGGGCCGCTTGAACTGATCGGATTCCAGCGTGAAGAGCAGGGAGATTCGATGTGTATCCCCCAGCTGGCTGTCCTTGTCAAACTTCATGAAGGAATAATCGATATTGAGTTTAGGCAGGTGGACACCGACACCCAGCGTGGGGGCTTTCACATCGGAATACCCTGCGCGGAGTGCAACGACTTTCTTATATTCGAATTCCAGCCCTGAATGCACATCGATGCTCATGCGTCCGAGATGGATCTCGGAGGCGTAGCGCCGGTTTTCAAATCGCACGTCAAAATCAACAGCCGGCAAGAACCGTCCGCCTAATGCTTCAAGGCTTCCTGCTCCGCCGATTTTCAATGTCGGTGAAATCAGATCTTTTCGGCCGGTATTCCACGCAACCAAGGTTGTGGTGGCATCCTGTAGGTTTGCCCCCAGCATGACAATCTCGTTCAGACGATAAAGGACCCCAATATCAACGCCAATCCCGGTCGCTCCGAAGTCTCCCATGTTCTCACGAATGATCTTCAGGTTACCGCCGTAGGAAAGGTCTTCGGTACTCTGTCTGGCATAGGTAAAAAGGAAGGCCCAATCCGCAGCGTTAAAATACGTCACGCGGTTGTAGTCGATGCGGTTGAATTGCGCGAGATCGTAGGTGATATTTCCCGTTGCATCCAGCCCTGCGAGGCGTGTATCCGCGATGTCGTCAACACCCAGGCGGATCACCGAGAACCCCACGCTTGTCTGAGTGCCAACAGGAAAGGCCACCCCGCCATAATCATAGTTCACGAGGTTGCCGAACTGNNTCAGCACAACTTCCGGGTACGTGATCTGCGCCAGCCCTGCGGGATTCCAGTAACTCGCCGTCACATCCCCAGCCGTGGCAACTGAAGCGCCTCCCATTCCCAGTGCCCGACCTCCCACCCCAACTGCAAGGAACTCTCCCGCATACTTCCCGATTGCCGTTTGGGCATTCCCTGCCGTCGGCAACATCAGCACAAATGCCATGACCCATCGTCTGCGCATCCCACATCCTTTCGTAAATCGCAATGTGCTTTAAAATTCCAGAAATCGGCCTTGAAAGTCAAGACGATTTCGTGAGCAGCAGCACTATTGTCCCGATTTGTTGCGGCACGATGTACGTGCGAATGGTTTTTGCCACATTTTGGATGGTTTCAGCGAGGAACGTCGCAGCACAGTGCCCGGAAACATGCTGGATGGTGGGGACACAACGAAATAGTGCGAAGAGCCGCTCCCGCCAGCGGCCCTTCGCCACTCCAAGAAGAGCTTGATCGATTACGTCGACGATACGCCCTCCCGCACTTTTGGCGCTCACGATGCAACCGGGGCATCTTCAATAGTATTACTGTTTGAGTGGTGTTTTTACGATGTGCCACAGAGATTTTTTTTGAGAATTNNCTCTCCTGAGCGCGGCCACTACCGGGTTCTCTTCGGAAGGTGAGGCGGTGGAGGCGTTAAGTCCCCCCTCACTGGAAGGACCGATGACCGGTTCAATCCGGGCCCGAACGTGAAATACTTCGCTGAAGAGATCGGAGAGATCCTTGCTCTTCCTCGAAATCGAATCCGCATGGAATTGATCGGGACACCGGACTTTGACGACATTGCCATCCACAGAAACGGGTTCGGTGGCGTCCATAACGGATCCCAGGGAGATCCACTTCTGTCGAACGAGGTCAAGATACTCTTTCCACCGTGAAATCACCTCGCCTTCATTCGGCGACCCTGTACGAGGGGCTGCCACCGGCGCCTCGGCAGGCGGACGGTAGGGGGAAGTGGTGCGCGGTGACAATCCCGGAGCTGGTACCTGCGGAGAAATCGAATGTCCTGCAGGGCGGCGATCGAGAACAGGTGGGTCGGAAGCTACGGCGGCAGGAGATGTCTCAACTGACTCTTTTTTTTTCAACTCGTCCAGGTCCCTGAGCACCTGCCCCACCTCCACGGACGAAGGAAGGGTCATAAGCGAAACCATGTCCGCTTCCAGCTTGAACCGGGCATTCGCCACCCATCGAAGGGCGGCATCGGTGTTACTCACGAGTTTCTGACAGCGCAGAAGATCTCCGAGCGGAAACTTTCCGGCTGTCTCGATATACCGTTGCCGGTAGAGGTCGGAGGTTTCAACAATCTCGGCCGAGCCAGCCGCCTTGATCACCAGGAGATTGCGAAAATGTTCCACGAGACCGCCAACGAATTCCTTCAGGTCGTACCCGCGATTCACCACTTCCTGGACGATGGCAAGAGCCCCAGCCACGTTACGCGTTTCAAGTGCGGAGGTGACTCGGAAGTACATCTCCTGATCAACAATATTCAGCGCCCGGAGGATCTCTTCATGGGTCACGGTTGTTCCGCAAAGGGAAATGACCATGTCAAAAGTGCTCTGGGCATCACGCAGCGAGCCGTCGCCCTTGCGTGCAATCAGGAGCAGTGCTTCATCATCGAGGACAAGATGTTCGGCAGCCGCGATTGCAGCAAGGTTCTTCTTAATCTGTTCCGTGGGAATCCGGCGGAAGTCGAATCGTTGACAGCGTGAGAGAATTGTCGCGGGAAGTTTGTGAAGTTCGGTTGTGGCGAAGATAAACAGCACAAGCGGCGGTGGCTCCTCCAGGGTTTTCAACAACGCATTGAAGGCCTCCTTCGTCAACATGTGCACTTCGTCGATAATGTACACCTTCCGTTTTCCTTTGGATGGCGCATAGCGAACCGCTTCCCGCAGGTTGCGAATCTCTTCGACACCCCGGTTGGAGGCCCCGTCGATCTCCAGCACATCGAAGCTGCGGCCTTCATTCACTTCCTGGCA
The DNA here is from genome assembly GCA_003161755.1 of Ignavibacteriota bacterium. The sequence goes on from PMNP01000111.1 coordinate 8,003, forward strand.
GTTCTCGCACGTGTTATCCGGGTTGGCATTGTCCGGGTGGAGACAGTTTACGGCCTTCGCGAGGAGCCGCGCCGTAGTCGTTTTTCCCACACCGCGTGGGCCGCTGAACAGGTACGCATGAGCAAGACGCCCGGTGTTCAGCGCATTGCGCAACGTGATGGTGACGTGGTCCTGTCCGACCACATCTTCAAACTTTGTGGGCCGCCACTTTCTTGCTGTGACGATATATTCGCTCATGTGCGGGTCCGCCGACGGCGCGATCCGCCAGTATCTTGCCGTTGCATGGCAATCGATATTGCAAGGTCGATGTTCTTGACAGGAATAATTGTCAGACCTTCCTTCACCTTGTCCTGGATCTCCTTGAGGTCTTTTTCATTTTCTTCCGGGATCAACACTGTGGTAATGCCGCTCCGTTGCGCTGCGAGGAGCTTCTCATTCAAGCCGCCGATGGCCAGCACTTCACCGCGAAGCGTAATTTCGCCCGTCATCGCGACATCGCTCCGCGCAGGCTTCCCGCTCACGGCTGAGTAGATCGCCACTGCCATCGTCACCCCTGCAGAAGGTCCATCCTTGGGGATGGCCCCTTCAGGAAGGTGAATGTGGATCTCTTTTCCCTTGGTGAATTGATCAGGCAGATGCAGCCGACGGGCGTTGGAGCGCAAATAACTCAGCGCTGCATGCGCCGATTCCTTCATGACATCGCCCATTTGTCCTGTGAGGGTGAGCTTTTCGGAACCGGACATGATTGTCACATCGACATTCAGGATTTCTCCGCCAACGCTCGTCCACGCCAGTCCCGTGACGGACCCGATCCGTGGCTGGTCGGCCCGCGGGCGGCTTGNNCAAGATACCCCTCCACTCTTTCCGGAGTGACTTTCAAATTCGGCGGTTTCTGTGTTTTGCTTTGTTTCGCCTCCACGACATCCTTCGCCACCTTCCTGCAGATGCTGGCGAGCTCCCGTTCGAGGTTGCGCACTCCCGCTTCGCGGGTATACTCCACAATGACCTTGTCAACGGCCGCATCGGTAATCGTTACGTTCTTTTTTTCCAGTCCGTGCCCCTTGAGTTGCCGCGGAATGATGTGCCTGCGGGCGATCTCCCGCTTATCGTGCTGGAGGTACCCGGGTAATTCAATAATCTCCATCCTGTCCTGCAGAGGCAGCGGGATACCGTACCGCACATTCGCCGTGGTGATGAACATGAC
>PMNP01000090.1 GCA_003161755.1 Ignavibacteriota bacterium
GACTGCGGTTTGGTGTTGCGCTAAAGAACATCGGACCGAACATGCAGTTCAGCGGCGACGATCTTGCTCGGACAGCCGTACCGCCAAATTCCGCCCCCGGTGCTGTTGCCGTTCCAATGAGCTTCACATCGCAGAGCTTCGAAATTCCCTCTTCGTTCGAAATGGGCGTGGGATACGACTACAAACTGGAAGAAGACCATCGTCTGTCCGGAAATGTGCAGTTCAATAACATGAATTTCGGCAGCGACCAATACCGGATAGGAGGAGAGTATTCCTACAAGGAAATCCTGTTTCTCCGGGGCGGCTATGTGGGCACCAGCGGTACAACTGCTCAATACGTTTTCGGCGGGACTTTTGGCGTCGGAGTCAACTATGACCTCGGTGGCATTGTCGTCGAAGCTGATTATGCGTATATGGCAGCCCGCATATTCGACGGAATAAACATGTTTTCTCTCCGGTTCAAAATGTAGAGCGGTCGAAATTTCGTAGAGTCATAACGCAGGAGCCGGAAGCAGTCATCGCTGCCGGCTCCTCGCTTTGTCAAGAGTGTGCATTTTAGTCCCGTCATCGTCTTTTCTTGAACTTCTATCGTTTCCTATGAGTGATAGGCGTTGTTCGCCCATTGTGCTCTTCTTCTTGCTGGTGCTAACCTGTTCCCATGCCATCAGCCAGGGGATCCCCGTCCATGGAAATGGACTGGATGTCGACCTGAACGGTGTCTTGTATGTTCTCGACTCCGATCATAGCATGCTCCGGCAGTACTCCCCGGAAGGCAAACTGATCAGAGAATTGGGAGGGGCGGGCTGGCAAAACGACCAGTTCGATCATCCCGAGGGAATCTGGGCACACAATGGTGTCGATGTTTTTGTTGCAGATTACGGGAACCATCGTATTCAACGGTTCGACAAGAATCTGGCCTTCATCTCGACATTCTTTACGCGCGACAATTCCAACCCGGACGAGAGATTCGGATATCCGAGCAGCGTGAGTGTTTCACGATTGGGGGAGCTCTTTATTTGCGATACGGAGAACTCGCGGATCGNNGGGGATTTGGCTCAGGAATGGGAAATCTTCGTAAGCCATCCATCGTGGCCTGCGGTCCCAACGACGAAGTCTGCGTCCTCGACCCGCCGCGCGTGATGGTGTACGATGCATTTGGAAATTTCCTCGGAGAGCTGTTCGAAGGAGGATTTACCCAGCCTCGCGGATTATCGGCCGACCAGCAATCAATCGCGGTCCTGGATTCCGGCTCGGTAATGATCTTCGATGGTGCACACCGGCTCGTGCAGAGGCTGGTTCTCCCGGTCACTGATGGACACATGGAGCAGTCTGAATGCGTTTCCCTCTCGCGGGAACATATCTACGTTCTCAGCCCTTCCGGACTCAGTGTGTACCCGAATCCCCGATACCGCGAATCGCAACCCAGACTTGAAAAAGAACAGGATAATCATTAAGATATCACGACCACTCTGGAGTGACTATGGCAAAAAGCCTGAATAAAGCGATGCTTATCGGAAACCTCGGGCGTGATCCTGAAGTGCGTTTTACTCCGAGCGGTGTGGCGATCGCAACATTTACCCTCGCCACTAATGAAGCGTGGAAAGATGCTGAAGGGAATCTCCAGGAACGGACGGAATGGCACAACATCGTTGCGTGGCGAAAGCTTGCTGAGTTCTGCGGAGAATGGCTAAAGAAGGGAAGGAAGATCTATGTTGAGGGAAGAATCCAGACCCGGTCATATGACGACAAGAATACAGGGCAGAAGAGGAGCTTTACGGAAATTGTTGCAGACAATATTATCGTTCTTGATCCACGAGGCACGGGCGAAGCAGGTGGGGTGCCAATGAGCCATGCGCAGCAATCCTCCGGAGGAGGGTATGCGCCTGCATCCGGGACACAGACTGCTTCCCAGCCGCCGGAGTCCAGGTCGGGACTGGGAAAACCTGAGGGGAGCGTGGATGACGATCTGCCGTTCTGATGCTGAAGAACCTGAATTTACAGTGTACGCGGCGGTGACGGAAAGACCTTCCCTCAGTGCCGCGTTTTTCTTGTATGAGGTTATCCACTGCGTTATCCACAAGATTACTGACATAGATTTCTCTTATGAGTTTGTTGAGAACAAACGGCTAAGTGTGTGAGATATAACGATATCAATTGATTGGCCACGCTGAGACCGATGTGTGCTCAAGGCTGAATTGGCAACATCTTGTGCATAAGTGTTCACCGAAAGTGTCATGGGACCTATGATCGCAAAACTTGTTCTGGAAAATGGCTGCGTCTTCACGGGCGAGGCTTTTGGCGCTGCAGGTGAGGTTACCGGTGAGGTTGTGTTCAATACCAGCCTGAGCGGGTATCAGGAAATCTTCACCGACCCATCATACACCGGCCAGATTGTCACAATGACCTACCCGATGATTGGGAATTATGGTGTCAACGAAGCCGATGTAGAGTCGGGGGGACCGCAGATTGCAGGTGTCATCGTGCGCGAATACTGTGCCGAATACAGCAATTTCAGGGCAACCACCAGCTTGGGCGCCTGGCTTGAAAAACATGGGGTCGTGGCCATCCAGGGGCTCGATACGCGCATGCTCACACGAATGCGGCGCACCGACGGCGCAATGCGGGGAATCCTGTCGACAACAGATCTTGATGATGCCAGCCTTCTCAGGAAGGTCGGCGCTTCTCCTGTCATGCTCAACCTCGATCTTGCCACAGAGGTTTCGTGCGAAGAACCCTATTCCTGGGACGGCATCGATACAACTCCGTTCGCCCTCCCTACGCTACGGCCGATTTCAGGTGAAGGGAAGTTCTCTGTTATCGCCTATGATTACGGAATCAAACGGAACATTCTTCGCCGCCTCACGGAATATGGCTGCTCGGTGACCGTTGTGCCCGCGGACTTCTCGGCCGAGAGGATACTGGAAATGAACCCCGACGGGATATTCCTCTCGAACGGGCCAGGAGATCCTGCTGCGGTTCATGTCGCTATTGAAAACATCAGGAAGTTGATCGGAAAGAAGCCGGTATTCGGCATTTGTCTTGGTCACCAGCTTGTCGCCCATGCGCTCGGAGGAAAAACCTTCAAGTTGAAGTTTGGGCATCGCGGAGGAAACCACCCGGTCAAAAATCTCATCACCGGAAAGATCGAAATCACTTCGCAGAACCATGGGTTCGCGGTTGACCCTGCCTCGCTGGATCCAAGTGCCATAGAAATAACGCACCTCAATCTCAATGATCAAACCAATGAAGGACTGCGCCACAGGAACTTGCCGCTCTTTTCGGTGCAATACCATCCGGAAGCTTCACCCGGACCTCACGACAGCGATTATCTCTTCCGGGATTTTGTAGGAATGATGGCAACAGGTGCTCCGGTTTCTTTTTCCGTCGAAGCGGGTGGATAGTGCGGGACAGTGAACACAAATTCTCCGCCGGGTCGCCGCCAAGTGAGCCGGCTCCAGGGTATCGATCTCTGGCTGCTGTCTATGACCGATGGCAGGAATGGTACGGAATGGAGTACAGCCGGCGCATTTTCCCGAAGCTCAAGAAGACGCTGGACATGTTCGGTGATAATCCCTCGAGTGTCGTCGACCTGGGTNNTCTCCTCGCCCGTCAGGCAATGACAGTTACCGGTGTTGATATTTCTTCGGAAATGGTGGGGGAAGCGGAACGGAAGGCTAGGAAGGAAAAAGTGAATGCTTCCTTCCTTGTCGGCGATGTCAGATCGTTTTCTCTTCCTTGCAACGTTGATCTCGCAGTATCGGTGTATGATGTGTTCAACCATCTCTCCTCTCTTTACGACCTCGCTCGTTCATTCAATGCCGTGCGACAAACGTTGCGCGACGATGGTCTGTTTGTCTTTGATGTGAACAATGACCGTTGTTTCCGGCGCCTCTGGCACGGAACGGAAACCATAAGTTTTGACGATTTCACAATGGTGCTTGAGAACTCCTACGACAGACGTCTCAAGGTTGCAACAACGCACATCAACATCACCTTTGCCGCCGACGGGCGACACGTTCAGGAGACTCTGCAAGAACGCTGCTTTCGACGAAAAGATATTACCAAGGCCCTCAAAGATGCGCGCTTCGCTATCCTCGAGGTGGAAGATTTTGCGTTTCCTGGATCTTCTTCAGCGGGAAAACTTAAGACGTGGTGGGTGGCAAGAGCTGCGTGAGAACGTGAATGAGGTGCAGCAGGCTATTTCATATATGCATCAATCCTCATGGTTTGATCCCTTCCCCTCTCAAAGTGCAAGGAACGCAACATCGCGGACGCCGATGAATCCGCAGGCCGCTGTTCATTCCAATACTCAATCGTGACCTCCTTAAAAGGTCGGAGAGGCTCCGGACTTGTCATCAACTTCAAAAAGCGCTGAAGCGCCTCCCTCAAGAGGGATTCATCCGGGGTGCCGAGAACGGTAATCTTCGTCCCATTTCCTTCAAAGAGCATGATCGGACTGCCGTCGGCAAAGGCAAGGTAATGGCCGCTTGCGCGAAGAACCCTCGGTGGATGTTCTCCTGGCAATTCCAACCCCGGACCGAAGGGATTCGCGGGATCAGCTGTGGCCACAAGCACAACAGACGTCTTCGTCTCTCTCGAAAGGCTGGGTTGTCGAATGAGATCGGCAGCTTCAGGAAGGGCATATTGCATTCCCGCAAGCCCTGGAACGAAATAACCCCTCCGCAATTCACCCCGCATCTCCATCTTCTGAAGTGAGGCTGCCAACAACGACCACGGCAGTGCATCTTCGCGCCCAAGAAATTCGCGGGCGAGGATGCCGTATCTGGCCAACAATTGTCGTGCCTGGGCGGCGGCTGTTTCTTAGAGCGAAGCTGTTGTCGACCTGTCTATGCGATCGAGCACGAACCATCGTCCGCTCCATCCGGGCACTTGCTTCAAGGCCCGACGTGCGGTCCCAACCAGGCGTGCTCTGTGAGGATTGTGCCTCGGATTGAGAATCTCCACCCGTTCGGCCGGCGCGTGGCTCTGCCTGTTAACCCGCTTGAGCGCGAGAATCTCCTCAAATGCGTCATTAGAGATCCTCCCTGACCAAAACAGTTCGGCGAGACCGTGGTTGAGACCATCCATCGACAACCGTGTCCCATCTCTGAGATCCTGAAAAAACACAGCGCCGGATGTTCCAAGGAACTCCAAGATCTTGAGAGCCGGAGAGGAAGGTTCCTCCCCCGGATCCATTTTGGTTTCTGAAAAACATGTGCTATCACGGATGATGGGTTTGATTCGTCCGCTTCCACTTCCTCTCCAAATGATGATGCCGCTTCGTGTGAGCGCACGAAGGTGATCAGGAGAATACGTGGGAATCCGGGGGAAAATAACGTCCCTCTCCCACACGTCAACCGGCAACGGTAGTCCCTGGAATTGCTCGATCAACCCTTCCAACGATCCCCTCAGCTGTTCTGAGAAATCCGTGAGTTTGGTCCATCGCTGGAGAAAGAGAGAAAATTCCCTGAGCGTGCAGGGGGTGATCTCCTTTCGAAGAAGACTGATTGTCTGCCGGTGGATCCGTTCGATATTGGGACGATAACACCATTCCACGTCATTGACGTCGCAGTGATCGGTGAACCGGCCGTGAAGCATCGCATGCTCTGAACGCCATGGCGCCTCAAGATTCTCCAAGCGACTTACGGGAATCCCGTATCGCTGAGCAACAGCCGCACGTCCGACCGGTCCGTGGTTCTGGATATAGCGAACGATCACCTCCCGTGCTTTCGCATCATCGGACAGGTCGCTGTACAAGGAGAGATCTTCCGCCGCAATCCAGTGCTCTTCATCAGTTAATCGGACTTGCACAATTCTTCCGGGAACGGCAAGGGCTTGAATAAGCGGCTCCGCCGCGCCGATACAACGTTGAGCAATTTCCCGGGTGTTGAGATCGCCAAGACGAAGAAGAATCTGCATGAGCTCTTCCGCCGATCGGGCCTGGAACCCGGGCGCTGAATGCTGAAGCCTGCGTTCCACGTGCTCAATGGCTTCGGGCCGGAGAAATCCGGCAAGGGAATCCCAACGAACAACCTCGTCAACAAGAGCCTTGTTCACCGCAGGAGATGAAGCCGGCACTGTTCTCGCTGTGTCTCCCGCGTACATGTACACGGCAATGAAATCAAACAATATCCCTGTGGCAAACGGTGAAGGGATCTCAAACTTCCTGTGCTCCATACGGACAGAGCCTGTGTGCAATTGCGCAAGGAGTTCGAGGCACTTGTTGACATCGAGGATGTCGGGCAGCACCTCCCGTATGGTCTCCAGCACAATCGGGAAATCGTCGTGCCGCTGCACGACTTCAAGCAGGTCGCCTGCACGCAGCCGTTGTAGCCACAATGGGGTTCGCTTCCCCGGCGCAACTCGTGGCATCAGTAGCGCCCGTGCCGCGTTCTGGCGGAACTGCCCTGCAAAGAGAGGGGATGAGACCATCTCTTCAAGAATGATCTTCTTTGCCGTATCGGGAGTGACGCCATCCAACAGATTCAGGGGGATATCTTCCGCATCGGAAGTGCGCAGGAGCACCCCTTCGTCGTTGAAGAGCATCTGCGCATCAACTCCTGTGTTTTCGCGCAAACGGCGGGCAAGGATCNNCAATACGCCGTTAATCCTTCGGCCGAACGGCGAGTGCAGGACCAGCCGGGGATCCCCAATCTCGTCGCGGAACCCTTCCATCAGGAGGGTCCGGTCGTCCGGGATTATCCCTGAGAATTCCCGTTGTCGGCGGAAGTACTCAAGGATGTTCCATGCAGCGCTATCGTCCACAGGATACTCATTGCGAAGCCAATCAAAGCAGTCGTCGTCGTCGAGCTTCTCTGCCACGAGACGGCGGAACTCTCCCACTTTCCTGCCCAGCATGAAACTGCGACCAATCCCTTCGCCCTTCCAAAAAGGCATGCGGGCAGGTTGCCCGGGAGCCGGCGTCACTAAAACACGGTTACGATCAATGCTCGAAACGCGCCAGACACTGCTCCCAAGGATAAACGTGTCTCCCACCCGCGTTTCATACACGAATTCTTCGTCGACCTCGCCGATTCTGGTCTTCCCGTCTTCCAATGTCACGGCATAATAGCCTCGGTCACTGATGGTCCCTCCGCTCGTGATCGCCAGATGAGAAGATCCTGGCAGAGCTCTGAGCGTTCCCTCGATGCGATCCCATGATATCCGAGCCCGCAATTCTCTAAAGGAGACATCGGTATAGCGTCCCGCAAGCATTGCAAGAACATTGTCAAATACTGGGCGCGACAGGTTCCGATAACAGTAGGACTGACAGACAAGTTGAAAAAGAGCGTCCACGCTCCAGTCTTCAACCGATACGGAGGCGACGATTTGCTGGGCGAGGACGTCGAGGCAGGTTTCCGGAATGCTAACAGGCTCCACGTCGTTTTCCAGCATCGCGCGTGCGACCACCGTGGCTTCGACGAGGTCCTCCCTGTGCGTGGAGATAATTCTCCCCTTGCTCGATGCGTGAACGACATGCCCGGATCGGCCCACACGTTGAAGTCCACGGGCAATCCCTTTTGGAGACTGAATCTGAATAACAAGATCGATGCTTCCAATATCGATTCCCAGCTCCAATGAGGATGTCGCCACCAACGCTCGAAGCTCTCCTGCTTTAAGCGCCCGCTCCATCGATTCTCGGCTCTCGCGAGACATGCTCCCGTGATAAGCCTGCACGAGAATCCCAGCTTCCTCCGGTTCGCGGACTTCAGGAGACGATGTTTGTGAAGCATCATCTCCGACAGCGATTGGAACTGCATGAAGTTGTGTGGAGGGGAATGGCGAAAATCCGGGTTGGCTTGCCAGGTCGTTAATGGCGGCGGCAATTCTCTCGGCGAGCCGACGGTTGTTCACGAAGATGAGTGTTGTCTGGTGCGTCTGAATATCTCGAAGCAGCGTCTCATGGATGGCAGGCCAGGCACCTTCGTCGGGAAGGGAGGAGAAGTCCCGAACAGGACAAACAACACGAAGGTCCGTGGTCTTCTTGCTGCCTGCATCTATGATGCAGACCGGGCGCGGCTTCAACAAGTGTTTGCCAACGCTATCGTGCCACTCGAGTCCGCCGAGAAATGCGGCAACGAGTTCCAGAGGTTTTTGCGTTGCAGACAAACCTATGCGGATAAATTCCTGATTGGCGAGCCTTTGGAGCCGTTCGAGAGAGAGGGAAAGATGCACTCCCCGCTTGTTGCTGCAAACGGAATGGATTTCGTCAACAATGACGTACTGCACGGTTTTGAACACCTCGCGTGCACGTTTCGCAGTGAGCATGAGATAGAGCGACTCAGGTGTAGTAATAAGGATATCAGGAGGGTGCTTGATCATGCTCTCGCGCTTGGATTGGGGGGTGTCGCCAGTCCTTACCGCAACACGCAGGTCAGGAATAGACAACCCCAGACGCCGAGCTTGCTCTTTGATTCCCTTGAGGGGGGCATGCAGATTGCGCTCAATATCGTTATTCAGCGCCTTGAGGGGGGAAACGTAGAGAATGCGAACTCCCGGTGACAGCTCTTGTTGCTCATGCTGATCAACGAGGTGGTTGATGGCCCACAAAAAGGCGGCAAGGGTTTTTCCCGATCCCGTGGGGGCAAGGATTAGCGTGTTCTTGCCGGAAGCGATGCTGGGCCAGCCCATTGTCTGGGGAAGGGTCGGATTGGCATACTGGCTCATGAACCAATCGCGAACCGCAGGGTGGAAATCGGCAAGGATATGTGGGTCATCCATAAAAAAATCTTCCGGGACTGCATGAAATATAGCGAGGAGATGAGTGAGACGGAAGGGGAAGGGTGACTGAAATTCAATGAATTGGCGGAACTTTCCCCCGCTATTCCCGTATTGGAAGAAGATGTTCCTCTCGCAGATCACTAGACGTTGAGATTGGAGATCACCAATGAAGAAGAAAATACTGCTTTCAACCGGCGGCGTGGCTGTTCTTATTGTTGCAGGCTTCTTTTTCCTTGGGGGCTCCAAGAAAAGCGACGATCAATCCGCCTCCTTAATCAAAGTCACACGTGGTGAAATTGTTGAAAAAGCGCTCGCGGTCGGCACAATCGAGCCGGAAAACGAGGTCTCGGTAAAGTCAAAGGTCTCGGGGGTGGTGGGCAAGATTTATGCCGACGCGGGGTCTTATGTCAAAGCAGGACAACCGCTGCTTGAGGTCCGCCCTGACCCGACCCCATTGGAATTGGCTGATGCCAAACGCCAGGTCCAGCTTGCCGATGTGGAACTCAACAATCTCGAAAAGGACAAAGTCCGCCAGGAGTCGATGGTACAAAAGCATTTGATATCGACGAAGGACTACGAGGATTTCCAGAGTAAGCTCGAGGAGTCCGAACTCCGCCAAAAGATCTCGCGTGAAAAACTGGCGCTCATGGAGAGCGGGAAAGTGACGATTGACAAGATGCAAATCGAGTCCATCGTCAAAGCGCCAATTGATGGCTTCGTGCTGAACAAGACAGTGGAAGTGGGAGACCCGGTTACCCCCCTCACCACTTACCAGGAGGGCACTGTGCTGATGAAAATGGCCAACATGAGCAAACTGATCTTTAAGGGCTCGGTTGATGAGATTGATGTTGGCAAACTGAAGGAAGGAATGCCGGCGGAAATCAAGATCGGTGCTCTCCCGACGGATAAGATCAAGGGNNATCTCCTTGAAGGCTGAGAAGAAGGAAAACGCAACAGTATTTCCCATTGAGATTACTGTGCCCTCGAGCAGCGGCACCACGCTTCGTGCAGGCTATTCGGCCAACGCGAACGTGATCATCCAACACAAGGATAGCGTACTCATGATCCCGGAACGGGTGGTAACATTTAGAAACGACTCGTCTTTCGTCAAAGTCGCTCTTGGAGAGGGGAAAGATGAGGATCGTCTGATAAAAACAGGTCTGAGTGACGCAATCAATATCGAGGTTCTCACCGGGCTCAAGGAGGGTGATCAGGTAAAGGAAAAGCCGGTCAAGAAAATTGAGTAGTCCCAAGGCAAGTTTCAGTTGACATTGTGCTGCTTTGATGATTGGCATAAAGGATTGCTGCCGCATGGAGACTCTTCGCACAACGCTCGGTGAATTTCTTCGGGACCTCAAGGCGCAGAAACTGCGCACCTTCCTGACGGTGTTCGGCATCGTCTGGGGCACGGTCGCGATAATTGTGCTGCTCGCATTCGGCATGGGGTTCAAGGCGCAGCTGGCCGTCAATATGCACGGGATAGGGGAGCGTGTAGCAATCATGTTTCCCGGACGAACCTCAAGAGCATTTGAGGGGTTCGGGATTGGCCGCGGCATTACCCTTGTTGAAGACGATGCAAAGCTCCTGGCCACCCAGGTGAAAGACATCGGCAAGATTAGTCCGGAGTATTCCAGTCATGGAACGTCATGTCGTGTGGGAGACAATATCACCAACACTTCGGTGGGTGGCGTCTATCCTATTTACAGCGAAATGCGCAATGTGATTCCTGAACCCGGAGGAAGGTTCATCAACGATTTGGACATGCGCGAACGCCGCAGGGTTGCGCTCATCGGCAATGAAGTGAAGAACCTGCTCTTTGGCGAGAGCGATGCGTTGGGCCGCACATTCTTCATCGGAACCACACCGTTTACGGTTGTGGGAGTGATGATGAAGAAGATACAGAACTCCTCGTACAATCGCCGAGACCAGGATCGGGTGTTTATTCCCACCACCACGTTTGCGTCGGTCTTCGGTGAGAATCACCTCCAGAATATCATCTTCTCGCCAGCCGACCCTACGCGTTCGGTGGAGATGATCTCTCAGGTTCGGGAGGTTTTGGGGCGACGGTATAAATTCGACCCCGAAGACAAGGACGCCGTGTTTGTTTGGGATACCTCGGAGTTTGATCGGTTCATGTTTTACTTCTTCCTGGCATTCAACATCTTTCTGGGGATTATTGGAAGCTTTACACTCGGCGTGGCAGGGATTGGCGTTGCGAATATCATGTACATCGTCGTACAGGAACGCATCAAGGAAATTGGAATAAAACGTGCCGTAGGGGCGACAAAAAGAAAGATCATGGCTCAGTTCTTTACAGAAACATTCTTTATCATCGGGCTTGGTTCTTTCATTGGAACAATTATCGCCCTTGGATTTTTGAAGTTGATGGAGTTTCTACCGATCCGGGATGCAGTGGGAGTTCCGATACTATCCCCTGAGGTCATGGTCGCAACTGCCGTTATTCTTGCAGTTGTCGGTCTGTCGGCCGGTCTCTTCCCGGCCCGGCGAGCAGCGAACCTGGATGTCGTCGAATGCCTCCGGGCTTGAGTTACTGTGCCAAAGGAATTACTCCATGTGGATTGAGCTGCTTCGTGATTTCATTGCAGACCTGAAGGCGCACCGAACCCGTGCCCTTCTCACCCTTGTGGCAATCACCTGGGGGACAACAGCCGTGGTGCTCCTTCTTGCCTTCGGCGAAGGGCTCAGCAACCAGTTGATGAATGGTCTCATGAACGCCGGCAACAGGATTATTATCCTCTATGGAGGCGAAACGGGGAAGCAGTGGGAGGGGATCCCCAAAGGAAGAAAAATCCGACTCGTGGAAGAAGATGCCGAGCTGCTGCGGCGGGCAATTCCGCTGATTGCGGAGATCAGCCCCACGTATATGAACAATGTCGAGCTTACATATAACAAGCACACTTCCAACACCACATGCGAGGGAGTGAACCCCGCTTTTGAGGAGATGCGACGGATGTATCCCTCCGCAGGCGGACGCTTCCTAAATGCTGCCGACATTGATCAGCAACGTCGTGTGCTGGTGCTGGGGACAAAGATCGCCAAGGATATGTTCGGCGATGAGGATCCGGTTGGCAAGACGATTCTGGTGAACAGCCTCCCATTCTCTGTCGTCGGGATCATTCAGGACAAGATCCAGACGAGCATGAATAACGGCCCTGATTCATACCGGGCCATCATGCCGTACAGCACGTTCCGGACGATGTATGGCCCGAGGAACGTTTATTCCATCGTGGTCAACCCGGTGGATCCATCGAAGCAGGAACTCGTTAAGAAGGAGATTTATCGGGTTCTTTCGCGCAAGTACAATTTTGATCCAGAAGACGACCGAACGCTCTTCATCTGGGACTTCATCGAAGGGGAGAAGATGGTGGGGAAGATTACCCTGGGCATTACCATCTTCCTGGGATCTGTCGGCTTTCTTACCCTCCTGATCGCCGGGGTTGGCGTTGCCAATGTCATGTATGTGGTCGTGAAGGAACGAACACGGGAAATCGGCGTCAAGATGGCGCTGGGCGCCCATCGGAGCTACATTATGGCTCAGTTCATCTTTGAGGCGCTCTTGCTGGCCTTCCTTGGTGGATTGATTGGTCTTTTGTTATCGTGGTTTGTCGTTGGCGTATTCCATATGCTCCCGTCCGACAGCGGCCCAATGCAGTTCCTTGGCAGGCCGTCCCTCTCGGGTTTCATTATGGTCATGACTACGGGGATTCTGGGAACTATAGGACTTGTGGCAGGCTTTTTTCCCGCCCGTCGAGCAGCATCGCTTGACCCGGTGGAAGCGTTACGGTACGAGTAGACTACTTGTTGGGAACCAGCGAAGATCATACATTGAATCAATCTTCAGTATCGCAATTGGGGCACGCATATGATACGCCGGGTTCTCATGATCTCCTTGCTCGTTATCAGCTCATACGTTTCCTTTGCCCAAACATCAAACGAGAATTCGAATTCCGGACCGCAACAAGATTCATTGTCCTGGCGATTTGATTCTTCACGCGACCCGGGAAAGGATCTCAATGAGGCGATCATCACGGCGACACAAACACATAAGCGGATTCTTCTTGATGTTGGTGGAGAGTGGTGCATCTGGTGCCGGCGTCTTGACACGCTGTTTGCGACGCACAGCGATCTCTCGTCGTTTCTGAATGGGCATTTTGTCGTTGTCAAAGTAAACTATAGCAAAGAGAACAAGAACGAGAAGTTTCTCTCGCGTTTTCCAAAGATCCCCGGATATCCTCATTATTTTGTGCTCGAACATGACGGATCACTTCTCAAGTCCCAGGATACTGGTGAACTTGAGGAAGGGAATGGCCACAGTCCTTCGAAAGTCATGACGTTTCTCAAGACATGGGCACAATAGACCCTCCCATTGTTGCCGGGCACTCTCTTACAGCTTCTGTTGTTCCTACCTTACAGATGCCGGGAATTCCTTCGCCAATTCTATCCACTAATTGCCCATAAAAAGACACACAGTGTACCGGGCTTTACTGCAATCGGCCAATGCCCAATCCGTATAACAATTTCCTGGAGGTCAATTGATGAGATTGATACGGCCTGCCCTTGTCGGCATCCTGTTGATGATGCTGGTATCTTTGCCTCAGAAATCCACCGCACAAGGAACTCAGACGGTGACTCTGACTGAACTCACCGTTCCCGTTTCACCCAACAGCTGGGATATCAGATCGGTGGGAGTTGGAAAGACTGGCACTGCCGGCGACCCGACGGCCAGCGCAATGTTCTACAACCCTGCTCTTCTGGGGATTCCAAGAACGGTCTTTGAGGTTCTTGGCATAGAAGCCAATCTACCGACGGTCTCGATTGACGCCTTGAATTTTCTGAGCTCGGGCTCCACCATCAATGAGATTAAGACCGCCGGATTTCTCAAACGGATAAAGCAAGGGGTGAACACACTGTTGTCAGGTACGGCCACTCCGGATCAACAGAGTCAGGCCATACAGGATATCAACAGCGGCTTGCAGTTTGCCAATGATTTTCAGGACAAGGTTCTAGGGACGGCTGATAATCCAAAAGTCCACGGCATCACAATCCTGCCGAGTGTCCAGGCTCAGGTTGGCCATTTCGGGTTTTCATTGTATAGCACACTACATTCAGGATTCTTCTCTCTTGTTTCTGATCCGCTCGTTCAGCTCTACCATCTTCGGATTCCGACAAACTTTGCGGCGCTTCCTTTGGATCAACAGCTTGCTGTGGCGGGAGCCATCGCGCCGTTGTTGAATCCATTGTTCGATCCGGTTACCGGAGCACTCAACTACTATGAAGCAATCCCAACCACGTTTGCAATGGCATATATCGATATTGTCGGAGCTGTGGGGTATGGGTACCCGTTGAATCCGGATCTCAGTGTTGGCGCAACCTTGAAAATTGTCAATCGTNNATTTTCAGACATCGTCAACAGGGGTAACGATGGACCTCGGCGCGTTTTATCAATTCCGCAGAACCGGAACGGATGTCGGAGTTGCTCTGCAGAACATCATTCCTCTTCCGAAGGTGACTGCAAACGCAGTGTTTACGTCAGTCCAGTACGATCCACAGGGCAATCCCTACAAAGTTGCCGCAACGCTCCCCATCACGTTGTCAACTCCGATCTTGTTTAATGCAGGCGTTAACCAGCATTTCAACACAATTCCTGGGCTGAGTCTTTCCTTCGATTGGGTGGACATTGCGGCACAGGATACGACATACTTATCGAATGGGGATCGTTTCAGACTGGGAGCTGAGTATCGAGTAGAGACTTCTCCTGGGGGACTTGGCGTGGCGGGCCGCATCGGCATGGCCGACAGCCATTTCTCCGGCGGTCTTGGACTGGACTTCTGGAAGATCGTGCAGATTGACGGCGCTTACGCCTTCGATACCTTTCTGTCCGAAAATTCCTGGTATGCAGGAATCCGGTTCGGTTTCTAATCTNNGTAACTTACAGGGAGATATTCGTTCGGCACAATTGAAGAGGAGCAGACATCATGATGCGTCACTTGTTGGTTCTCACGTTCAGCGTTCTCGTCTTTGCTGCAGGATCCCTGGCGCAGCAGGCGGCGCCTGATTTCAAGGTCAAGGCGTCCGACGGATCGGTCATTGAACTTTCGAAGTTGAAGGGGAAAGTGGTGGTCATCAATTACTGGGCGACATGGTGCGGACCGTGCAAACTGGAAATCCCCGGGTTCATCAATGTGTACAATGATTACAAGAGCAAAGGTCTTGAGATTGTTGGCGTTTCAGTTGATGAAAGCGGCTGGAGCGTGGTCAAGCCGTTTCTTGCAAAGGCAAATATTACTTACCCGGTTGTTCTTGCAGACAAGACCTTGAAATCCGCATACGGGCAGATCGATGCAATCCCGACGACGTTTTTCGTGAATAGAAAAGGGATGATCGTCGACCATCACGTCGGCTATATGAGCAAAGAGGCATTCGAGGAGAAGGTGAAGGGGTTGCTCGAGTAGTTGGGGTTTTTGGCCAGCGGATGACGATGGACCTAGTGTCCGGATGGATACGAGACAGATTACCTTCCAGGCTTTTCAAAACAAAACCCCCTCTCGCAGAAGGTGCGGGAGGGGGTTTCTGATTTTTGAAAAGCGCCAAGGGATCCTTTGTCAGATCCTCAGCACCTGCTCCATCCGCAGGCATGGCAGAGAACACAATCGCCAACGTGGTCCACGGTGCTGCCGCATTCCGGGCAGGTAAGCTGACCGGTCGACGTGTCCGAAGAGCCGGAGTGCGCTTGCGGCGCTTCACTCTTGCCGACCTGCGGCGTGGTCTCCACGGTCTGTTCGGCGAAGTGTCGCCCGCCCGTGAGAAGCTCGTCACGATGTTCAATGTAAAACTCGAGCACTTTTCCTATTGCGTCCGGCGTGCTCAGGATCTGGCCGCCATGTCCGTCCCACACCGGCGTCGGACCGGAGATGCCCTTCAGCTGCCGCACAATCTCGCGCGGCTCGATGTCTGACCGCAACGCCAACGAAATGAGGCGGCTGATAGCTTCGGACTGGGCCGCAGCATTTCCGCCCGCCTTGCCAATCGTTGTAAAGACTTCGCAAAGCCCATCCTCGTCTTCATTGATTGTCACGTATAGGTTGCCTTCACCTGTGCGGATGCGTTCGGTAATGCCGTACGTGCGTTGCGAACGGCGCCGGGGTCCCTTTGCAGGAACGGTGTCGGCTGCCGGCTTCGGCTGTTGTTCTGCTTCCTTCTTCTTTGCGTATTCCTCGGTCTGAAGAATTCCCTCTCTGCTCCCCTCGCGATAAACGGTGATGCCCTTGAGGCCGGATTTGTACGCGGTGAGGTAAATATCCGCCACGGTCTCCACACTCACGTCTTCTGCGAGGTTGACGGTGGAAGAGATGCTGCTGTCGACATATTTCTGTATAACTCCCTGCATCCGCACCCGGAAGTACGGGTCAATCTGGTGAGCAGTGACAATATACGAGGGGAGTGATTCATCGTCGCCGAACAACTGCTTCACGAGCGGATGATAGACTTTGTACTCGGAGAATGTTTCACCATCGTGATTCTTCACGCGCCGGCGATAGCTTGTGCAGAAGATCGGTTCGATGCCGGAACTTGTCTGCGCCACGATTGAGCCTGTGCCTACAGGCGGAACCGTCAGGACGGTGCTGTTCCTGATGCCGTTTTTGCGGATTCCCTCACGGATGTCTTCGGGGAGAGTCTGGATAAACTTGCTCTTGGAGTACCCTTCCCAGTTGAACAACGGGAATGCCCCTTTTTCCTTCGCGAGTTCGATGGAAGTCCGGTAGGCCTCGTCGCGGATAACTTTCATGATGCGATCGACCGACTGGAGAGCTTCCTCGGAGTCGTAACGGATTTTCATCATCACCAGGGCGTCGGCGAGTCCTGTGATGCCCAGCCCGATGCGCCGATCTGATGCCACCGCTTTCCTGATCTTTTCCAGCGCATGGTTTTCCATGTTGTAGTCAATGATGTCATCCATGAACCGGGTGGCGATGCGCACGACTTCGGCCAATTCGTCGAAGTTGAAACGCCCCTCGCCATCGACGAATTTGTTGAGATTGATATTCCCCAAGTTGCAGGCGGTATAGGCCGCCAGCGGCTGTTCTCCGCACGGGTTCGTGCTGATCAGGGGATTTGCGTACTCAACGTTATGATAGTCACGCATGGTATCCCAGAAGATGATGCCGGGCTCGGCCGATGCATGGGCATTCTTGATAATCTTGAACCAAAGCTCCTTCGCTTTGATGGTGCGGTACACATTTCCGCCCCAGCGCAGATCAAAATCGGCGTCGTTGATGACCGCCTGCATGAACTCATGCGTCACGAGCACGCTGATGTTGGCGTACTGCACCTTGATCTTTCGCTCGTCATTCTTAATGGTGATAAACTTCTCAATATCGGGATGGTCGACGCGCATAGTGAGCATCAGCGCCCCCCGGCGACCTGCCTGTGACACTGTGTTCGTGCTCTCGCTGAACAAGTTCATGAAGGCGGTGGATCCGGGAGAATGATCTATTGTGGCGTTTACCGCCGCACCCTGGGGTCGCAACGTCGAAAGGTCTGTCCCCACGCCTCCGCCGGTCCGGTAGACCATGGCCGATTCACTAAGGCACTGATAAATCCCCTCGAGACTGTCATCGGTGATCGGGATGACGTAGCAGTTGGAAAGAGTCGGTCTGCGCCGCGCATCTTCCCTTCCTGCTCCATGCATCACGCGCCCGCCGGGAACAAACTTGAAATCAAACAACAATGCGAGGAATTTCTGATACCACATTTCCTCGTGAGTCTCAACAGACGCAATCGCATGGGCGATACGATCCCACATGTGCATTGGTCCTTTTTCTGTCGGCGCCAGGTATTTCGATCGCAGAACATCTGCCGCAAGATCGTTGTCGCGGTAATAGTCGCGGCAATCCAATGCCATGTCAGTAATCTGTTCATTCAAGACTCCCTGCGCGACGTCTTTCTGGAGTTTTTCGGCGGCCGCGGGTGGCGCTGAATTGATGTCCTTCTTGGCCATGATGCAAAATCCTCTCAATAATCTGGAGAACTACCAACCGGCATGAACCGGTTCGTGAGGTGAGAATGATGTATGATGAAAGAAGCGTTGGCTCTTGTTTTGCTTTGAGCCAATAAGCTCCCGAACACTGAAAGTGCGTTATGACAGCGTGAAGCGCCGTCCTGGATTGTCGAATGAACTGTGCTGTGCTGCATCGCCCGGAACTATCCCCTTCCCCTCATCCCTTGTTGTGTCCGGCGGCAGAAGGTGGGAAGTACCGCTGTTGACTCTGTTCGCTTCTCTGACTGCTTGAACCAGCAGCGGGTATTCGTGCTGAATATACAATGGGGGGTCAGAGAAGTCAAGCGATATTTTCTTGGTATTTCGTTACTCCAAAAAAATGAACGTCTTAGCGACAACAAATTGTTCCCGCGTCGGAGAGAAATATCGGATTCGTGTCGAAGCACAAAAAATCTCTAATATTATCCGCAGTGCTGTGCTCGACAAATTCCGGATAGTATGATCGCGTTGCGATCAAATCGAGAAATTTCCAACTACCAATCCAGAAATGGCCCATCCGGGGTTTTTTTGACATTCATACCCTTTTTGACTACATTTTTTAACAAATTTGCGGAAGTTATTCCCCCTTCTCGGCGTTCTACACTATAGAGACATGGAACAGTACATACCGATTGGCATCATGATGGCGCTGGGGGCGACAGTCGGAGTGGTCCTGGCCAATATCAATCATTGGATTGGACCGAGGCACCCCTCAGAAGAGAAGCTCTCAACGTATGAGAGCGGAATGGAACCCGTACGCTCCGCCCGAGAGCGGTTCTCGGTGAAATACTATCTTGTGGCAATGCTCTTCATAGTTTTCGATATAGAAATCACGTTTATGTATCCCTGGGCTGTGAAGTTCAGAGAACTCGGCGTGAACGGATTCATTGAAATGCTGGTGTTTATTTTCATCCTGCTGGTCGGCTATCTGTATCTCTTGAGGAAGGGGGCGCTTCAATGGCGTTAGAAGCACTGCAACGCGACGGCTATCTGACGACACAGTTGGATGCAGTGATAAACTGGGCAAGAAAGAACTCTCTTTGGCCGATGCCGATGGGGATTTCCTGTTGTGCAATCGAGATGATGGCCACGGCCTCGCCAAGATTTGACATCTCGCGATTTGGTTCAGAAGTGATGCGCTTTACTCCGCGTCAATGTGACGTCATGATCGTGGCGGGGACGGTGACCTACAAAATGGCAAAGGTCGTGCGGAAGATTTACGATCAAATGCCGGACCCGAAGTGGGTGATCTCCATGGGNNGGGATTGATCAGTTCATCCCTGTGGATGTGTTTGTGGCGGGTTGTCCTCCGCGTCCTGAAGCCTTACTGGCTTCGCTGATGGAGCTCCAGAAAAAAATCGAGAAAGATCGCTCCATCGGAGAGTTGCTTCATGGGGAACAACTCTATATCCCTGAAACGGCGGGATTAGCCGGGGATCCAAAAATCGCATGACGCACGAAGAGATTCTGAAAA
>PMNP01000376.1 GCA_003161755.1 Ignavibacteriota bacterium
GGGTGTCTATCATGTTGCCACGACGGTGTCAGCCCATGTCATCGATCCGGATGGACCGGGAGATATCAGCAATGTCTCGGCACTGGCAGTGACGTCTTCCGGCGACCAGATCGCAACAGCGACGTTGCACGACGACGGAGTTGCCCCTGATGCGTTTGCCAACGACGGCATTTTTACCGGGATGATCATTCTGCCCCTGGCAAGGACTGACGTTGGTCAATATCAGATAGTGTTCTCTTCGGTCAACGTCAAGGGAATTGTGGGCACGAATGGACTGCAGACGTTTACTGTATTCAATCATCCGCCCCCCCCATGGTTGTACGGCTTGGTCGCGCCGGACACTGTGACACTCCATGGTCTGGATACCTCTGTCATCCATATCAGTGTCGCTGTTGGAGACTCCGAAGGCATCGGCAATGTCGCAGATGTCATCATGTACATCCCTGAAGGAAACAGTCCCACGACGGCAATCCACCTTCTCGACGATGGCCTTCTTACGGTGAGCGGTGATAGCGTTGCCGGCGACGGAAGATACTCGCGCAATCTGAGGGTGTGGGATACCGGATCAACAAAAAAGCTGTACTCTCTGAGACTCCGGGCGATTGATCGCAGTGGAGATACCAGCGCAACCCTTGTCCACTACCTGCTCATTCAATGACAATGTCCCGAAATACTCTCGCCATATTGGTCATCGTCTTCCTGTCCGTCGTGAGCACAGGTTCAGCTCAACAGCAGACGTTGGGCAAGACGCTTTTCTCCTTGAGTAACGGTGATGGTGTACCTCTGCCGAGCAACTCCGTCTCTCACCTTTTGTTTGCCAAATCAACCGGCACGCTTTGGGCAGGTACGAGCCGCGGGCTGGCAAAGACTTCAGACCCCAATCTGCAACTGTGGCAGGACTTCGGAGGTATAGCGCAATTTGCCCAACCGGGCATTTTCGCTCTGGATGTCCATGGCGATTCAATCTGGGCAGCCACAGGCTATTCCAAAGAAGTGGACAATAGCTCCGTGCAAACCGGTTCTGGGTACGCCTACAGCACCGACAACGGAGTTACGTGGAATTCCCGACCTCAGCCGCTGGATGCCAGCAATGATAGTGTTGTGATGTATGGGGCGAATCGGATCCACTTTCTTCCCATCGTCGTGCCCGAACAAAACGTCACATTCGACCTTGCCCTCACTGACAGTCTTGTCTGGATTGCAAGTTGGTCCAGTGGAATCAGGAAGTCGTCGGATCTTGGTCAAACATGGCAACGCATCGTTCTCCCGAAAACGACAGCGTCGTCAATTCGTCCATCTGATTCTCTGGGCGACTACGTCATGGATCCCCGCCGCGACAATAATTTCCTTGGCTTTTCCGTTCTCGCCATGGGGCGCGACACCGTATGGGCCGGCACGGCAGGGNNCGGATCAAGCTGGCGGCATATTTCCGTGGACAACCAAACTTCAAGCATCGCAGGCGATTGGATTGTGGCGACTGCCGCTCAACCGTTGACAGGCCACACAAGAGTTTGGACCACTAACTGGCCGGGAGACGGACCAAACCAACAATATGCTGTGAGCTACACCGACGATTTTGGCGCTACTTGGGTAAAATCACTCCGCGGCCTAAAAGTATACGCCTTTGCATTCCATGACTCAATTGCGTATGCCGCGGCAGACGATGGTGTCTATCGCACCAGCGATGGTGGCATCAGTTGGCTGAGGTCCGGAACTGTGGAGGATCCTCATACCGGTCAACGCATCTCGTCGTCAACCTTCTATTCCGTTGCGACAATCGCCGACACCGTGATTGGAGCCGGACCAGACGGTCTTGCCCGGACGATTGACAATGCAGCGCATCCTTTTGGTTCGGACTGGACGGTAATTCGNNTCGTGTACGCCTATCCCAATCCTTTTGCGCCGTCGCAGCAGGTCACACGGTTCCATTATACGACGGGCACATCAGCGGCGTTGGTGAATATTGAGCTTTTTGATTTTGGCATGAACCGCGTACGAACGGTCCTGTATGGCGCCTCGCGCATAGGCGAGAGTGACGATCTCTGGAATGGCCTGGACGATCATGGCCGCCTGGTCCCGAATGGTGTATATTTTTACCGAATAACCATCGGCAGCGACAAACCTGCATGGGGAAAGATCCTCGTCGTGGATTAGCCTGAGCGCGTGTCCCTGATGAACTTCCTGAAAAATATTACCATGATTTTCCTTATCCGGTCGCATCGAGTATGACACTACGTGCCTGTTCGATCTTCGTGTTCGCCGTTGCAGTCGGCACCTTCTCCCCTTCTCCGCTTCACGCGCAGATCGGGGGTCTGGCCGGTTCCCCCATGCGATTGGGATTCGGAGCTCGCGGTATTGCCATGGGAAATGCGATGACCGCCGTCGATGCGGGAGATATCTCCGGCTACTACAATCCCGCAATCCTCCCGTTCATTACGGAACGTAACGTTTCAGCGTCTGTGGGAATTCTGTCACTCGATCGATCGTTCAACACCCTTGGTTTTTCCACCGCACTCCCGCCAAGAGCCGGCCTGGCAGCCGGCATCATCACCTCGGGTGTTAGTAACATTGACGGCCGTGATAACGACGGAAGGCAAACTGGATCGCTGGCGGTTGCCCAGGATGAAGCGTATCTATCTTTCGGCATCCGCTTTCCTGCGGGGTTCAGCGTTGGAGTGTCGGCGAAGTTACTCTATGCACATCTTTACACCATCATGACCAGCACGACCGCAGGGTTCGATTTGGGCGCCTTCATGCCCATCACCGAAATGATTCACGTCGGGTTCACCATACGCGATATCGGGTCCAAGTATAAATGGGACAGCACGCCGCTCTATCAGGAGCAGGGAATGACTTCCGAAGACCATTTCCCCCAGCTTTACACGCTCGGGGTTGAAGTCCTGGTTCCCGACAGCCTCGGCATTGTTTCTGCCGACATTCAGGCGAGCAATCAGAAGACGCTCCTCCTCAGTCTTGGCGCAGAGTATCCCATCATACCCGAGCTTGCGGTCCGGGCGGGGATTG
>PMNP01000343.1 GCA_003161755.1 Ignavibacteriota bacterium
AAGCCACAATAATTCTGAAGTCAGATCTCTGAGTTCAGAATTCAATGAAGAAGCACAGAACCGAACCCAGCTCTACCGAAGGCCATTTGCTCATCCTATGCTCCGGAGGAACCCGTTGAAGCCCGAGACCAGAATTGCCCTTGTGAAGATGTCTGAACGAACGAAACACGTCCAGGCAAGTGAATATCCCAGAGGGTGGGCCAAGTGGGAGTTTATCGGTGCGCTCGGATCCAGTGCAGCAGGACTTCTGTTTCTGACCTCCGCCATTCAATACGTAGCGCAAAATGGTCCACCCTTGGTTGGCGCCTTGTACCTTTTGGTAACACTCGCGTNNGCACCATGGTATTTTCTCATTCGCTACAAGACGAATAAGAATCTTCAGCTCTTGAGTGACGCGATTTTGTCTTTGCGTGACAATGTGGATGGCAGGGGTTCATTGTGAATTAAGGGCTTCAACGATTCACAAATGTCTATCGGATTCGGCCAAAGGATCGGGCTTGAATTCGTACTCGACTTTCCGTATTATTAATTCCCGAAGAAGTGTAATAGGACACCGGTAGTTCTGTTCATGAACCACCACATCGCTTTCTCCCTACTACCTACTTCTTACTTCATACTCACAGTATCACACCAGATAACGGGGCGTAGCGCAGCCCGGCTANNGAGGTCCCGGGTTCGAATCCCGGCGCCCCGACAAAAGAAAGGGAAGCAAGACACTCTTGCTTCCCTTTTTTATTTCTGTGGGACGGCTCTCTAGAGCCGTCTTCCCAAGGTGGCTCGATTCTGGAGAATCGACTTACACGTTCTGTGGGACGGCTCTCCAGAGCCGCCTCCTCCAGATGGATCGATTCTGGAGAATCGACCTACACGTTCTGTGGGACGGCTCTCCAGAGCCGTCTCTCCCAGAGAATCGGCCTACAAGTTCTGTAGGGCGGCTCTCCAGAGCCGCCTCCCCCGATGGATCGATTCTGGAGAATCGACTTACACGTTTTGATTTATGCGCTGCACTACTCTTTCCCACACTTCCCCCTCTCTCCCTCGGCTCCGCGGAACGGAGACGGGGAATGGAGAGAGGGGGACTGAGGTGGTGAGTCGCTTAACCCTGCAACAATGCGGATAGCTACAGACTCTGGGCTATCACTCGCCTGCACTGGCATCCACCGAACCCTCGGATCAGCTCTGAACCAGGTCATCTGCCGCTTTGCATANNCCCACCGTGTTCAACGCCTGAAGTTTCCTGTCATATCCCATTTCAGTGAGTTTGTCCACTTCCTGCAAAAGCCCGCGTTCAATCATCTGCTCGCAACGCCGATTTATGCGCGCATACAAGTCGGCCCGCTCCCAGAGCATGCCAATCTGGATTGACGCAAACGATATTTCCGATACAATTTTGTGATGTTCGGAAAGAGGAATTCCCGTCAGATGAAACACTTCAAGCGCACGAATGATCCTGCGCGGCTTCGTGGGATCGATGTTCCGTTCCGAATCCGGATCGACTTTTTCCAGATCTTTCTGCAGGCTGGCAATCCCCTCTTCTCGCAATCGTTGTTCCAGAAATTCCCTGAACTCCGGATCGGCCCCCGGCCCATCGAAGAGCCCATCAATGAGCGACCGCACATACAGCCCTGATCCACCTACAACGATCGGCAATCTACCACGGGTAAAAATCTCATCGATCACCACTCGACCTTGGGTACCGAACAGTCCGGCATTGTACGGGGCATCGGGAGGAAGGAAGTCGAGGAAATGATGCGGTATGCCATCACGCTCCTCCATCGATGGCTTTGCCGTGCCAATATCGAGAAAGNNTCTCTCCCCCAAGCGCCCTCGCCAGATGGAGTGATACAGCTGTTTTCCCTGATGCAGTAGGACCAACGAGGACAAGGATCTTGCGGTGGGGCATAAGGTTGCACACAATCTTTCTGCTCTCAGCCTTCTACATACTACCTGCTACCTACTACCTGCTCTTTGCCTTCCTATTGCCCCCATCCCATCTTCCCAATCAGCGGCACGAACTTGAAGCTCTCGATTTCACGGCGGTCGTAGCGATCGCCGGAGCGGCTGACGACAAGGAGTGTCTGTACTTCACGTGACCCCACGGGTATGACCAGCTTGCCGCCATCGGCGAGTTGTTTCAAGAGCGGCTGAGGGACGTCCGGAGCGGCGGCAGTGACAATGATGCCGTTATACGGCGAATACTCCCGCCATCCGATCGAGCCGTCACCACCTTTTGAGACTACCCTATATCCGAACCGATCGAGGACTTTACGCGCGACGGCAAGAAGTTCCAGGTTCCGTTCGATGCTGAAGACTCTGACTCCAAGCGCTGCAAGAACAGCCGCTTGGTATCCTGAGCCGGTCCCGACTTCGAGGACTTTGTCGCCAGGTCTGACCCCAAGACATTGGGTCATGAAGGCCACGGTGAACGGCTGCGAAATTGTCTGTCCTGCTCCAATGGGCAGAGCAGAGTCTTCGTACGCCCGGTTGGTAAACGGTTCGGGGATGAACGCATGACGCTCGACCGTCGCCATGGCATGCAGAATCCGGCCATCAGTCACGCCACGATCCTGCAACAGGGCAACCATGTCTTCACGTTCGCTATCAAAACGTCCCACTCGTTCTCCCCTCAGGCTCTGGTTCGCAGGAGTTTCCACACGGAGTGGGCTGTGCCATCCGATTCGAGCGTCAGCCTGCTCTTGAGTTCCCGTCTGAGCACTGCGGGGGTCATCCCGCGATACAACGTTCCATTTTCCGCGATTGACACCGTGCCCGTCTCTTCAGAGACGATCACCACAACCACGTCGGCCTGTTCGGAAATGCCAAGACCGGCGCGGTGGCGGGTCCCGAGCAGCTGCCCTTCCCATGCCGTGATGCTGGAGAGCGGAAGCGTGCAATGCGCCGCCTCGATGAGGCGGTCCTTGATGATGACGGCCCCGTCGTGCAATGGAGAACGAGGATTGAAAATGGACAGGAGCAGCGTTCTGCTCACGAGGGCTTCCATCTGTGTGCCCGTCTCGGCGTGCATACGGATGCCGGTGGTCCGGACAAACACGATCAACGCCCCGAATTTCTTTTTCGAAAGTTCCGTTGCCGCTCCCACCACCTCATCGATTGACTCATCCACATTCACTTTGACAAAGAGCCTGATCACCGGACTCCGGCTCACGAGGACAAGGAGCCGCCGCAATTCCGGCTGGAACAAAATGATGAAGGCAATCACCCAGATGTCGGTCAGCGTTCGCAGGATCCAGGTCATCGCCTTGAAATCAAGAGTTTGCGCTATGAAGGAAAAGGCAAGGATGAGGAGGAGGCCGACGAAGATCTGGATGGCGATCGTCCCGCGCATCGCCATATAGAGGCGGTAGAAGATAAAGGAGACGAGCGCAATGTCGAGGACATCAGACGCTGTCACCGTCAGAAAGCCTATGCGGAAGAGTTCCAGGTTCATTTTAGGCACCATCAGGCATGGAGTATTGCGTCAGCCACGGCCAGGGCTCTTCGAGTAGCACGAACGTCGTGTGAACGGACGATACGGGCTCCGTTGACCACCGCAANNAGTCGGTCTTCAACCGGAAGGTCGAGGATTGTTCCAATAAACGATTTTCGCGAGACCCCCACAAGCACCGGCACACCGAGCTGGAGAAACTTCCCAAGGTTCTGCAGGAGCCGCAGGTTTTCTTCCGAACTTTTGCCAAATCCAAACCCTGGATCGACAACCATTTGGGCGACACCGGCTTGTCTCCCCCATCGCAACCCCTCGGCCAGATATGCCGCGATATCCCCGAGGAGATCCTGATATGCCGTCCTCCCCGGCATGTTCCACGGCTTTCCAGGCGTATGCATCAATACGGCAGCCGCTCCAGCCCGAGCGACAACCCCGGGCATATCAGCGTCAAAATGGAAGCCNNGATATCATTGACCATCACTGCTCCGGCACGCAAAGCTGCTTCTGCAACCGAAGCCTTCCATGTGTCAACCGAGATTGGAACATCCGTATTCCGGCACAATCGCTCGATAACAGGGAGAATGCGAGCACATTCCTGATGTACGTCGACTTCCGATGCTCCATCCCCGTACACGCCGCCACGCGGTCGCGTTGACTCGCCCCCCACATCAATAATATCTGCTCCCTCGTCTGCCAGACGAAGGCCATGTTCCACCGCCGCATCCGGACTCAGGTATCGTCCCCCATCGGCAAAGGAATCGGGGGTAACATTCAGGATCCCCATGACGTGGGATCGCGCCCCAAGATTGAGCACGGTCTTCCCCAGCCTCAGAAGCGATGATTCAACGGATGCAGACAACGGTGGGATATCCATGGGCGGTACACCTTGCAACGAAAAAGGTGACCGTGTGGTCACCTCATCGCATTACTGCGGCGTTTTCTTGTTCGCTATCTGGGCTCTGCGCTTGGCCTTGGTCCGCTCGACCGCTTTCTTGTGCTTCTTTCGTGCAACCCGCGTCTTCTTGTTCATGCACCCTCCAAATTCGAAACAGGTGGTCTGGTGTTGGTAGTATACTAATTGTCGGCCAGAACATCAAGAGAGAAGCGTACACGACACACGGATTTCCCTTGGACAGAGTGCAAAGACAAAGAGCCCAGGAGTTTGTTCCTGAGCTCTTCGGGGTTCTCTACAAATCGCGCAAATCATCAACGCGCGTATTTTTTGAAACGATCGTTCACCCTCCCCCAATGAATATTCCCAAGGAAGTTGTCGATGTAGGCTGCTCGTTTCGGACCGTCCTTGTGATAGTATGCATGCTCGAAGACGTCCAGGGAAATCAACGGGATTCCTCCCCAGATGGCGCCGTAGTGGTGTTCATCAACAAGCACATTGAGGAGCCGTCTGCTATAAAGCTGATCAAACGTGAGAACACCCCAACCGCTCAGTTTGGCAGAAATTGCAGTGGCCTTGAAATCTGCCTTCCATGCATCAATCGAACCAAAATTCTGTTCGATTGCCGTTTTGACTTCCGNNCCACCGAGGATTTCCCAGTATACATCATGGAGCAATGCACCGCCGTGATTCCATGTCTGGCGTCGCTTGAGTTCACCAACAACGCTGTAGTTGCCATTGGCTGCTGCACGGTCGGCACTCTCGAGCGCCTTCTCGATCGTGTTAAGGGCAGTGACATAGCCCTTATGGTGCGTATTATAGTGCCAATCGGTGGTCTCAGCATCCACCACTGGTGCGAGAAGCTTCTTTGCGTCTTCATCGGAATATGGGCGCGGGTTAAACTTCCATTCGTAAGCCATAGGATCGTGCTCCTTGTATGATTGAGTATAGTGTGTAAGAATCGAGTAGGTGCCAGGGAGTCCGGACACGACGGTCAAAGCCCCTCCCGCCGCACGATGGAGAAATACGCGACGGTTCATGGAGGCCCTTTCGATGTTGTGTCCGAGTCACGAAACAAGGAACAACCCCCTCTCCTGCGTTATAAGTCCGGCGGAGGGTTACCGGACGAATGGTTCAGATTACACCCCGAATGACTGTCCGCAACCGCATGATTTCGTCGCCTGCGGGTTGTTGAACACAAAACCCTTGCCATTCAGTCCATCACTGAAATCCAGGACCGTACCGGATAGGTAGAAGAGGCTCTTTTCGTCGATATAAATTTTCACCCCTTCACTTTGAATGATCTTGTCTTTCTCTCCGGGTTTTTCATCAAACCCAAGAACATAGGAAAGACCCGAGCACCCTCCACCTTTCACGCCAAGGCGCAGGGCGTGGAGTTCCGGAATGTTGTTCTCCCCCTTGATTTTCCTCACCTGTGCTGCCGCCTTTGGTGTGAGTGCAATCTCTTCATTTAACACCGGTGGTTTGATTGTGGTTTCAGCCATACGTGGTTGTTCCTTTCATTTTTACATAAACCCCATTTCCAGCTTCGCCGCCTCACTCATCATGCTCATGTTCCAAGGCGGGGTCCAGACGACATTCACCTTTGCAGAGGCAACCGACGGGACGGCTGAGGCACGCTGCTGAACTTCCCCCGGCATGGATTGCGCGGCAGGACAATGAGGCGTAGTCAATGTCATGGTGATCGTCACTTCGGCGAGTTCATTCACTGCAATGTCATAGACCAGGCCGAGGTCATAAATATTGACAGGTATTTCAGGATCGAAGCACAAATGCAATGCCTCGATCACTCTTTGCTCAATCAGTTTCTGCTCAATGGTATTGATTGGTGTTTCCATGCCCTCCTCCTATGCCCGAAAGGCACTGTTCCTTCCGTTGTCACCTTTGCCTCACCTGTTTCCAGCGCAGCCTTCAGCGTGTGCCAGGCGAGACTCGCGCACTTGACCCGGGCCGGGAACTCGCTTACCCCCGCAAACGCCGCAAGGCGGCCCAGCTGTTCCGACTCTGGATCGGGGTGGNNATCAAACAACTTTTCCGCTTCCGCCACAGTCTTCCCTTTAAGAGTCTGGCTCATCACCGAAGCAGAGGCCTTGGATATTGCGCAACCCGCTCCGTTGAAACTGATGTCGACGATCACTCCGCCTTCCACTTTGACGTAGACCGTGTAATGGTCGCCGCAGAGCGGATTATACCCTTCCACCATCCTTGTGGGATCCGCCATTGCCCGGAAGTTTCTGGGGTGGCGATTATGATCGAGGATGACTTCCTGATATAATTCCCGGAGAACTGACATTAGCCGAGCACCTNNATCGTGCCGATGTCGTGCGGATGAATTCCGTCAATCGTGAAGGAAAGGACACCGGCCTTTTCCCTTGCGGTGCCAATGATTTTCACTCGTGGAATCCTGGACACAACTTCTGTCGCGTACGTTAAGAGATCATGTTCATACGCCTCCACTGCGTCGAAGTTCATCTGGCTCAGGTACTCGATGGCAGCTCCTAGTCCTACTCCACTGGCGATGCTTGGCGTTCCCGCCTCGAATTTGTAGGGCAGGTCGTTGTAGATGGTCTTCTCGAAGGTGACAGACTTGATCATGTCTCCCCCACCCTGATAGGGAGGCATGTGCTGGAGCAGCGATTCCTTGCCGTATAAAACGCCGATGCCTGTCGGTCCGAACATTTTGTGAGCCGAGAACGCATAGAAATCACAATCCAAATCGCGCACGTCAACCTTCATATGCGGAACAGCCTGTGCACCGTCCACAAGCACCGGAACGCCGTGAGCGTGAGCCATGCCGATCATTTGCTTCACCGGATTTACCGTCCCGAGCGCATTCGAGACGTGGACCAATCCGACAATTTTCGTCCTCGGCGTCAGGAGTTTTTCATACTCATCCAGGAGCAGTTCGCCAGCATCATTCATCGGGATCACCCGCAGCCGAGCACCCTTTTCTTCGCAGAGGATCTGCCAGGGAACAATATTCGAATGATGTTCCAAGGTGGAGATCAGGACTTCGTCGCCAGGGCCCACAACAGGGCGCCCATAACTGTACGAAACGAGATTCACTGNNCTCACGTGTGCTTGCAGCATTGAGGAATGTTCTCACCAGACCCCTTACTCCTTCGTACGCCTGCGTCGCGCGTTCACTCAGGTAATGGACGCCCCGATGAATATTGGAGTTTTCCTCCATATAGTAACGCATGACAGTATCGATGACCACCTGCGGTTTCTGGCTGGTCGCTGCATTGTCCAGATACACCAGCGGTTTCCCGTTCACGCGCTGGCGCAGGAGCGGGAAATGATGCCTGCAGAGTTCCACTTTCCCCCTTGCCTCAGCCGACGGGGGAGCATTGTTCATCGTTGCTTCAATCATGACGGTTTCCGTTGCCAAGCTGCAAACGCTCCTGCAATATGGTTTCAAGTTTCTGACGATATGGTGCAAGCTGAATCCTTGNNTTGCTTCCTTGATTCCGATCCCGCGGGTTCTCAGATAAAGGAGCTGTTCGTCGTCGATCTGTCCGACAGTGGCACCATGCGTGCATTTGACATCATCGGCAAAGATCTCAAGCTGCGGTTTCGCGTTCATCACCGCATCCGGGGAGAGAAGCAGTGTTTTGTTGGTCTGTTTGGCATTTGTCTTCTGCGCATCAGGACGCACCATCACCCGGCCGCTGAACACTCCGTGAGAATTTCCGTCGAGAANNGCCTTATAAAGTTCGTGGCTCGTACAGTGCGGTTTCGCATGGACGATCATTGTGTGATTGTCCATGAGTTGCCCATTTCCGGCAAGCGACAATCCGTTCAACGTGCATTCGCAATGCTCGCCATCAAGAAGAGCAGTCACCGAGTTTCGAATGAACGAACCGTTCAAGGAAATGACATTGGATGTGAATGAACTCGATTCCTCTTGTCTGACAATCGTTGCCCCGATATGGAATGCGCCATCGTTTTCATCATGCATTCGGTTGTGTTCAAGCGTCGCATGCCGACCGAGATGGATTTCTGTCACCGGTGAGGAAAGATACATTCCATCCATGGCCGCTGCATGAATCTCTACAATGGTGAGGCTGCTCTTTTCCCCTGCACGCACCAGGAGCCGCGGATAGGAAGCGCGCGGAAGCTCGTCCGGTAGAGAAAAGTGGATGAGTTGAATGGGACAATCCAGCGTCACTCCATCCGGGATGTCGATGAACAGTCCATCCCTAAAGAACGCCATGTTTAACGCAGTGAATGCGCTTGCGTCCGACGGCGTGAGCTTTCCCAACAGTGCCAATACTTCGGGATCATTCCTCTCCACTCTCTTCGAAAGCGGTTCGATGACAACGCCCTTTGGGAGTCCGGCGGGAATACGCGAGAGTGACTCATCGATGAACCCGCCGACAAAAACCACCGTCACAGCCTCGTCGCCTGCCAGAAGAAATCGCGAAACCCGTTCTCCGTGAATCGGCCGCGCATCACGCTTCAGGATCGGCGAGAAGTCTGTCCTGACAATCGGTCCGACATTGGTGAATCGCCATTCTTCCTGGCGGGTGGTCGGAAATCCACCCTTCTCGATCTGATCGATCGCACGGAGACGCAGCGAGACGAGTGGATCCCGCGTTGAGTCCTCGAAGTGCTTCCTGGCGTTTTGCTGTAATATGCTTTCCATGACCGGCATGCGTTGGTGGTCCTTATGCATTCACATGTTCTGGCTCGGCACGCAACCAATCGTAGCCCTTCTCTTCTAGAGTGAGCGCAAGTTCTTTTCCTCCCGACCTGACGATCTTTCCGTCAATAAGCACATGGACGACGTCGGGCACAATGTAATTGAGCAACCGCTGGTAGTGTGTCACCACAACGACTGCATTGTCCTTCGATTTGAGTTTGTTGACTCCATCCGCCACGATGCGCAGCGCATCAATGTCCAGCCCAGAATCAGTTTCGTCCAGAATGGCTNNCGTTTCTTTTCTCCACCCGAAAAACCTTCATTGACTGGACGGTTCAGGAGATCCTGCTCCATCTCGACCAGCCTCATCTTCTTCTTGACCAAGGCAAGGAACTCCATGGCATCCAACTCTTCTTCCCCTCGATGCTTCCTGATGGCATTGATAGCCGCTTTCATGAAATACATGTTGCTGACACCGGGGATTTCCACCGGATATTGGAATGCAAGAAAGAGACCTTCCCGGGCTCGTTCCTCGGGATCGAGGTCAAGGAGATCCTTCCCCTTGTAGAGCACTGATCCCTCATTCACCACATATTCCGGCCTGCCAGCAAGGACGCCTGCAAGCGTGCTTTTTCCGGACCCGTTCGGTCCCATGATCGCGTGAACCTCCCCCGCGTTCACCGCAAGATC
>PMNP01000025.1 GCA_003161755.1 Ignavibacteriota bacterium
TCCTAAGAGGTGTACCATGACTCGGGTCACCGTTCGTCTCTTGCTCGTTGCCGTCTTCCTCGTCAGTGGCTTCCGCGAGTCGTACAGCATTCCCGCATTCGCCCGCAAATACAAAACAAGCTGCATGACCTGTCACAATGGTTTTCCGAAATTGAATGCCTTCGGCGAAGCATTTAGACGGAACGGCTACCAATTTCCCGCTGGCGCCGATGCAGAGGCGGTGAAGGAAGATCCTGTCAGCCTCGGAAGTGATGGAAACAAGAAAGCGTTTCCCGAGGCAATCTGGCCGGGAAGCATTCCGGGAAGTTCGCCTCTTTCTGTGTTTCTCAATGGTGAGATGGACTACAATCCGAAGATCGATCCGCGCTTTACATTTGGCGGACTCGGCAGCAGCATCGAGGCGGTGGCTGCCGGCACGCTTGGAGAGGACCTCTCGTTTTGGGGCCAATTGGCATTGAATGCCGACGGGACAGTTGAACTCAATAGAATTTTCGTGACGTTTACCAACCTCATTGGTGATAATGACGCTCTGAACGCCAGGGTTGGCGTCCTTGAGCCAAGCCTTTTTTCCTTTTCCACCCATCGAGCATGGCTCGAGGGATACTGGCTGACAACCCGTCCCCTAAGCACCGGAACTGGCGACATGGGTTGGACAATTGAGGAGACGCAAAAAGGCCTTGAGCTCAACGGTATACAGGCGGGCCGTTTTGGGTGGAGTGCGGGCATCGTGGAAGGATTTGGGCCCCCACATTCGGACAAGGACTATTATCTCCACGCAACCTACAAATTTGGCGGGTTTCCCCTCGATGGTGTGGTTGAAACGACCACGTCGGTGAGCAATACAAAACCGTATGTTGACAACTCACTCACCATTGGTGCCTTTGGGTATTGGGGCAAATCAGTGCTTGGACCGGATTCTACCGGGTTTGCGCCGGAGAACAAATTCGGGATGGTGGGAGGCGACGTAAACGTCTTTTACGATCGGTATAATCTCTTTGGCGCTGTGCTATTTCGTCACGATGGACAACCCTACCTTTCCGGTGCCAGCCTGCCCAGCATCAATTCCACTGTTTGGTTCACCGAGCTCGATGTTACAGTATACCCATGGCTGCTTCCGGGCATCCGGTATGAATGGTGGAGGGGAGAGGCGCCTGATCAGGCAAACCCGGGCCAGACGGTTTCGTATACCGACAGCCAGATCGTTCCCGGCATCGTGTTTCTCCTGCGACCAAACGTGAAGATCACTCTGCGTGCCAGCTTCGCAAAACAGTTTATCAACAATGACACAAAGCTTCAGCCGGGTCAGGTGGCAGCGCTCATGACGCTCGGCATCTAGACAAGCTTGCTATTCACTAAACCTCAAAGGAACGAATCCATGAAGCGGATCTCTTGTACACTGATTGCGATGATTGTCCTTGTTGGGAGTTTTCAATTTGCACTTGCGGGCGTGATCACTGGCAAGATCAAAGCCAAAGGAGCCAAGAATGGCGGCGATGCCATCGTGTATGTCGACAAGATCGCCGGCAAGACATTTGCTGCGCCGAAGGAACACCCCCGAATGGACCAGAAAAACCTGATGTTCGTGCCCCACGTCCTTCCTGTTCTGAGCGGGACCACGGTGGACTTTGTGAACAGCGACGACGTTCTGCATAATGTGTTTTCGCCGGATAAATGCTGTGACAAATTCAATCTCGGCTCTTGGCCGAAGGGACAGACAAAACCGTTTACTTTTAAGGAACCAGGTTGTGTTGCAACGCTCCTGTGTAATGTCCATCCTGAGATGGAAGGCTTTGTCGTCGTTGTTGAAACACCATATTACGCGGTCAGCACGAAGGATGGAAGCTATGAGATCAAGGATGTCCCTTCAGGAAAGTACACTGTAAAAATCTGGCACGAGAAGCTGAAAGGTCAGGATGTCGCTGTTGAAGTTCCTGAAAAGGGAGNNATCCACAAGTAATCGCCGGTTGCTGATCCATGGCCGAGCAAATCAAATTCGTCGACCTTGAATGGCTTGACTCGAACTTCCCCTGCATGGCGGCATGTCCGGTGCATACAGAGGCGGGCCG
Organism: Ignavibacteriota bacterium; assembly: GCA_003161755.1. Next base: position 2,067 of record PMNP01000025.1, read on the forward strand.
TTATGTGGGACTGATCGAAGAAGGGCGATATCGGGAAGCGTATCACGTTGCACGCCGTCCGAATCCCTTCGCTTCCATCTGCGGCCGGGTGTGTGCCGCCCCTTGTGAAACCTCGTGTCGCCGCGGAACCTTGGATCAGCCCATCGCCATTCGTGCCTTAAAGAGATTCGTGTGCGAGCGTTTTGGCTGGGAAAGCATGGTTGATCTGGAACGCCTGAGAGAGGTTTTTGGTACGTCGGTCAGGAAGAATGGCATAAAGGTGGCCGTCGTTGGCGCGGGCCCGGCCGGTCTCTCATGTGCCCACGACCTTGCGCTCTTGGGCTATGATGTGACCGTCTTTGAGGCGCAGGCCGTTGCCGGCGGGATGCTGCGTCTTGGAATTCCCGAGTACCGTCTCCCCCGCGAGCTGATACGACTTGAGATCAACGCGATTCTGAGCCTGGGCGTGGAATTGAAACTCAACTCTGCAATAGGCCGGGATTTTTCGATTGCGGATCTTCGGCAGCAGGGATACGGTTCGGTGTTTCTGGGAATCGGAGCTCATAAGAGCCGTGACCTCCGAATCGACGGAGTCGAGAACGACGGTGTTTTGAGAGCAGTGGATTTTCTCCTAAACGTCAATCTTGGATACCGTGTCGAACTCGGAAGCAGGGTCATTGTGGTAGGAGGTGGCAACGTTGCCATCGACGTTGCACGGACCGCGGCGCGGCAGGAAAAAGCCGAAATCAGTCATGTCACAGAAGTGAACGAGGCGCTTGATGTTGCACGTTCTGCGGTCCGGTTTGGCGCGAAAGAAGTCCATATGGTCTGTCTTGAAGATCTGAGCGAGATGCCGGCCTCGAAAGAGGAAATCCACGACGCTCTCGACGAGCGCGTGCAGATCCACACCCGGCGAGGACCGAACAGAATAGTGGGTCGGAACGGAAAAGTCGTCGGTCTGGAAACCGTCGCCTGCACATCAGTGTTCGACGGCGCGGGACGGTTTAATCCGCAATTTGCTCAAGGCACAGAACAGGTACTCGAAGCCGACACGATCATTATGGCGATTGGNNTTGGTCAGACCTCCGATCTTACTTGGGTGCGTCCGGAGGACGGGATCGAACTCACGCCGCGGAATACCGTCAAGGTCGATCCAAGAACACTCTCGACAACTGCAGCAGGCATTTTTGCCGGGGGTGATGTGTCGTTCGGCCCGCGAAACGCCATTGATGCCATTGCAAATGGGAAAAAGGCGGCCCAGTCAATTCATGCGTTTCTGACCGGGACCCAGAATGTGGAAGTGGAAGTCGGATTGTCTGACCGAGGTGCGGAAATCATCGTTGCCAACACCGGCACGTACAGGCGCAAGTGGGGCTACGAACAACAGCCGCGGGTTCCGATTCCAGCGCTTCCGATTGATCGGCGAATCGGACTGTCACAGATCGAATTGGGGTACNNGCGAGTGCATCCTTTGCGGTGGCTGCGTTGATATCTGCCCGGAAAGTTGCATTGAGCTTGTCACTGCCGACAGGGTTGAGGCGGACCAACCTCTCGCAACGGAAGTTGCTGAACACTATGACGTGCTGATTGGCGGCCAGAACGGAACAGAGGTTGGTTCCGTGATGATCAAAGACGAGGATATCTGTTTCAGGTGCGGGCTATGTGCTTTGCGTTGTCCGGTGGGGTGCATAACTATGGAGGGATACACCGTCGCCACATTTCTGAAGATTGAGTAACGACACTTTCGGGACTGCAGCCCTATGGAAAAGCCTGATGACAAAAAGCCTGTCCTTCCGTCGGATGCGCCACCATCGTTTTCCCGGCGGCATTTTCTCGAACTCGTCGGCATTGGTGCAATTGGTGTGACAGTGGCGGGAAGCGTTGTGCTTAGCGGCGAATATCTCTCACCGAATGTCGTGAAGGAACCACCGACGCGATTCAAGATTGGTCTTCCAGAATACTACCCTCCGGGTAGCATCACGCTGAACAAGGAACAAAAAGTATTCATTGTCCGGGCAAAGGAAGGATATTTTTATGCCCTTTCTGNNGGTGATTGCGGGTCCCGCTCCAAGACCTCTCCCACGTTTTGCGATGTCGCTTGATGACCAGGGACAACTCATTGTCGATAAGTCGGTCCTTGTTCGCGAAGAAGTAACGTTGAAAGTCTGAAATGTTGCAGAGATCTGCCGTGTCATCAAGGAAACGTCGGGAGAGCGGCCGTGAAGAACGTTCTTAAAAGGTTGACACAATCGCAGGTGTGGCGATCGATCTTTCGCCATGGATTGCCTCTTTCGAATCGCACACGCGCGGAAGCGGTCTTCTACAATTTCTTCCTCCACCTCCATCCAGCCAAAGTTCGCAAACGATCGATCAAGTTCACCTATACGTGGGGCTTGGNNTGTTTGTTGTTCTTGTTTTTACCGGTGCTTTGCTCATGCACTATTATCGCCCTTCGGTGCAGCAAGCGTACAATGACATGAAAGATTTGCAGTTTGTCGTCTCCTCCGGTCAGTTTCTCAGGAACCTCCACCGGTGGGGGGCTCATGCGATGGTTGCGGTCGTCTTCCTCCATATGTTGCGGGTCTTTTACACAGGCACATACCGTCCACCAAAGGAATTCAACTGGGTGGTCGGCGTAATCCTATTTGTCATCACTATCCTATTAAGTTATACCGGTTATCTCCTTCCGTGGGACCAACTTGCATATTGGGGGATCTCTGTCGGAACAAACATGGCTCGATCGGTTCCGTTTGGGCTCGGAGACAAGATCTCGTTTCTCCTGCTTGGAGGAAATATTGTCGGGGAAAATGCGCTGATACGATTCTATGTTCTGCACTGCTTCATTCTCCCCGTTTGTGCCGTTCTGCTGATGGGCATACACTTCTGGCGGGTGAGGAAGGATGGAGGAGTTTAGAGATTTCGATTTGCCGGTTGCATGTCTACTTCTGANNAGGTCAGGGAGGCAATTGCGTTTATGGTCATGGTCATTGCGCTCGCTGTGCTTTCGCTCTTCTTCAATGCCCCGCTGGAATGGGTCGCCAATCCTGAACATACGCCCAATCCGGCAAAAGCACCGTGGTACTTCCTTGGTCTGCAGGAGTTGCTGCACTATTTTCCGCCGATGGTGGCCGGCGTCGTCCTCCCCACGCTCGTCGTACTGGCTTTGATTGTCATTCCATACTTTCGCGTCAACGTGAAGCTGGAAGGGCTTTGGAAGGAGAACCAACGCTCGACGCTGATGTTCCTCCTTGGAGCGACAGCTGTGGTCGTCTGCGTGCTGCTGCTCTACAAGGTCTATGCGATGCTTGTGCCGACCCTCGCACTTGTAGGATGCATGTTGCTGCCGTACTTCGTCCGAAAAGAAACTGGCTTCATTGGCTGGCTGGGGTCACGCCCGCTGACGTGGTGGATTATGACGTGGTTCGTTCTCATCGTGATTGTTCTGACAACGATAGGGACGCTCTTCCGCGGGCCTGAATGGAGCTGGACATGGCCCTGGAGGGAGATCTATTGATGAAGAATCTCCGAATAGTCTTTGCATCCGTAGCCGTCCTCTTTCTGGTGGTCCTTGCGGTTTCACCGATGAAAGACTATTTCCGGGAATGGAGAGGCTATCAGGCAGCCTATAATAAGTATATAGAAGGGCTGCCTCAACGGGTGAAACCTGCCGAGCCCGGCATCCGGCAAATCTGGGTGCGAAAACTCGACCGGGTCGATCGGTGCGTGACATGCCATCTAGGCCTCAAGGAGCCAGCCCTCAGCAATGCGCCTGAACCGTATCGGGCGCATCCTCAAATCTATCACGACATCGAGGAGTTCGGCTGCACGGTATGCCATGAGGGGCAAGGAGCGGCCACCGAATACAAGGAGTCGATAGGAAAAGTGAAATACTGGTATAAGCCGATTCTTCCACGTGCGTATATGGAAGCATCCTGTGCCAAATGCCATAAGGAGGCAGAGGTTCCCCAGGCGCCGATACTCAACCTTGGCCGCGAGCTGATCCGGGAGTCCAATTGTGCAGGCTGCCACAAAATGGAGGGATTCGAGAAGGAGTGGGTGCCGAGTCTGGATGGCATTGGTTCCAAAGTCAACCGTGCCTGGCTCGTCAACTGGCTGAAGAATCCATCTGCATACTCCGCCAAGACTGACATGCCGAACTTTCTTCTTTCGGATGACGAGGCAAACACACTTGCTGATTTCCTTCTGTCGTTCAAACAATTTGCCGGAGAGGTTCCTCTTGACTCACTTCCGGGTCGATTCACAACGGCCAGTGATGCCCAAAAAACCAGGCTGACTGATCTGGGTTCAACCCGATTCCGGGAGGCGCGATGCATTAGCTGTCACCCCATTAACGGCAAAGGAGGCTATGTAGCCACCGACCTCGGAAAAGTGGCGAGCAAAGGCCGCGCTCCATGGCTTTTCAACTACCTGCGAAATCCGAAGCAATTCCAGCCCGGAGTAATGATGCCCCGGTACCGCTTCAGCGATGAGGAACTCCTGGGTGTTGTGGCTTATATGAAAGGGGAATTTGTCGACTACGACATGGAAGCGCCCCAGGAGCATTCGATTGATCCGGGTTTCTACGAAAAAGGCCTTGCCCTCTTCAGGAAATACAATTGCGGTGGATGCCATTCTCTTGGAGGTGTAACNNCCGCGCCGAGGAAATGGCTCCCGAACTGACCACCATAGGAAGCAAGAAACTCTACGAAATCGATTTCGGGAAGTCGGATATCGAACAGACCCTTCCTTTATATCTCACGACGAAACTCATGAATCCTCGGGCGTTTTCGGAATCAATGAAGATGCCGAAATTTGGATTCTCGCAGAAGGAAGCAGAAGCAATCGCTGTTGCCCTGCTTGGAAACACCAGTGAAAAGCTACCCGATGAGTTTATCGTTCGCCCTGCGCCGACCCACGCGTTTTCGCCTCAGGGCGATTTTGGCCGGCTTGTCAATGACCTATCGTGTCTCGGATGCCACATCATGAATGGCCGCGGACGGCTGGTGGCGACTGATCTATCACTCGAGGCCAGTCAGGCCCAAAGAAAATGGATTGAAGGATATTTCAAGGTGCCGTATTCTCTGCGACCAACGCTGACCGAGAGAATGCCAAATCTGTTTGTGGGCGAGAAGGAAATTAAGACCATTGTCGACTACATGGAAACGTCGTTCATTGCCGACAGTCTGGACCATCCTGTGCCTGAGAATCCGGCTGCTGCGGCAGCGGGTCGGGTGTTGTTTTTCGAACGTTACGGGTGTCAATCATGTCACCAGGTCAACTCAAAAGGGGGATACGTCGGACCTCCCCTCGACAAGGTCGGTGCGCGCTTGAACGCCGGTTGGGTGTTTCACTGGCTGAAGAATCCCCAGGCATTGAAGCCTTCGACAATTGAGCCGAACAACAATCTTTCCAATGCCGACGCAGAGGCAATTACTGCATATCTGATGACACTGAAATGAGAACCGTACATCGTATTGCCGGATACATGAATCGAACAACGATCNNGTTTTGATTGGTTGCTCGGGTAAGCGTGGGGAGAACGATAAACCGGTGGGCACGAATGATACTGCAAAGACGGGGGATTCTACTCAACAACTTGCATCTTCGCGCCCATTGAGGGAATTATCCTATGAGGAACGGCAGGGGGCGTTTCTCTACGAGAAATACTGCGCGATTTGTCATGGCCATGAAGGGAGGGGAGATGGATTCAATGCATTCAACCTTGATCCCCGGCCGCGGGACTTTGCTGACTCTGCATACATGAAGGCGCTGAGTGATGAACAGATTGTTCAGACAATCAGCGGGGGTGGAAGAAGCGTGAACAAATCGCCGCTTATGCCGGCATACGGCTGGACATTCAATAAGCGGCAGATCCACGATCTCTCCCTGTATGTGCGAACATTTGAAGGTGGCGAATAGAAGANNTCGCCGTGAAGAGAGGTGTAGACTCTGCGTTGCGATTACCTATCCTAAAGTACCGCATCCCATAGCGGCTTCCCGAGAAATTGTGAGAGTGTTTGCGCATCTACCCGCAGGCATTTGATATTGCCATGATCGACAACGTTGATCCGACGACCGTTCGTCAGCACGAGATTCAACTCGTAACTGTAGTATGAGCTGTCCTTGGCGGTGCAGAGCTCGGAAATGATTTGAAGAGCATAGATATCCGGAAGTGAGGCAAAATTCTTCAGTTCATTGGTGTTGGCGACTTCGTCCGGCCCTTTTCTGCCTTTCCAAAAACACTCTTTGTACTTGTCAAAGACGATAGGAGCGGTGCCAAAATACCACATGAAACCTCCGNNTCCGGCGGCCACAAAAATGAAGCCGAAGAATATGGGAAGGATGTTGCTGAAGCTGAATGAAGTAAGCAGACTTGCCATGTTTTTCGTGGCAAAGGCAACGACCGCGATTGTTCCCGCAACTATGAAAACAACATAGAAGAGCCGCGCCCCAACTGTCGGCTTGAATTCCAGGCGGTTGGCATCGATTTCTACCAGCTTGTGCGTGCGAAAGCTCGCTCCACCCGGCTTTGCCGGCGTCCAGGCAATCTGCTGGGCTATCGGGTCCGAAATCGTCGACGGGTCAAAGCGTTTGCGGACAGGAATCAGGGCAAGCAACCTCTCCTTCAAACTTGAGGCGAAAGAACTCCCCTGCTCAATGGGAGGCATAGAATTCTCCTGACGACAGCGTGTTTCATCCCAAACCATTTGGGTCAGCGTGTTCCCCGGCTTCGTATCTCTGCTATGCCGTTGATGACAAGGAGAACAATGAACACCAACCCGAATACAGCTCGCAGCATTATTGTCAGTAAAAGCTGAACGCCTCCAAACACCCCTCCGTTGGATTCAGGAGGATGGATGATCACCCGCAACTCCGGTCTGGTCGCACTAAGCAGGGGATTTGTCTGCCGTGCCAGCACCAACACCCCATAATGTTTGCCTGACTCCGGAGCAAACAAGGCAACGGTTCTTGCAACGCAATCTGAATCATCAAGATGTTTTCCCAAGGCAACGGAGTCCCTGTTAAGAAGAAGTTCCCCGTCGCACCAGATCGATATCCCCACTGGAAGAAGGACGGAATCTCTCTTCCCGGTTATAGAGGAGGTGGGAGAGATGCCGAGCAACGTATCGATCGCCCGAGCAGNNAGGCAATCGCAATGTCATAGTCCGTCGCTACGTCCACGGTGAATTCGCCCGACGAGACTTTCCCTTGTTCGAAGGTGAAGGGGAGGGCAAGGACGGTTGTCCTCAGCGGAGTGGCGGGATTGGTGGCTTCATAGTACCACCAACCAGTCAACACAAAGAGGACAAATGCTCCCGCAAGGAGGGAGAGCCGGGTTTTACGATTTGATGTCATCCGCCTTCGAGTCCTGATCGTGCCTTCGCCGATCGTCTAGCGTGCTCGTTGAATGGTATTGCAATTCAAATTTCGAAATTACCCGGTCCATATATGCATTGAGCCATTGAGTGCGCCTGTTTCCACGCACCACCCAATGGCTCAATCGATAAGAACAGGACTGCAGGAGTATTAAAGCTTCGGTCCCGCTTTGAGAACGTCAGGTGAACAGTTTGCTTCGTACCGCTTGAAGTTCTCCATAAACCGGGACGCAAGCTCTTTGTACCTATGCATATACGCATCTTTGTTTTGCCAGGCATCGGCCGGGCTCAGGACGCCGTCTGGAACGCCTTCGCATGTGGTCGGCACCGAAAACCCGAACACGGGATCGGTCTTGTATTTTACTTTGTCCAGCTTCCCGCTCAACGCTGCGTTCAAGAGCGCTCTTGTATACTTGATGCTGATGCGCTTGCCCACGCCATACGCGCCGCCGACCCATCCGGTATTGACAAGCCAGCACTGCGCGCCATGTTTCAAGATCTTCCGCTTCAGCAAGTCGGCATAGAAGGCGGGATGATGCACCATGAACGGCGCACCGAAGCAGGTGCTGAATGTTAGCTCAGGTTCTTTGCTGAGCCCTACTTCGGTTCCCGCAATCTTTGATGTGTAGCCGGACATGAACTGATACAGGGCCTGATCCGGTGTGAGCTTTGCGATGGGAGGCATAACCCCCGAGGCATCGCACGTCAGGAGAATGATGTTCTTTGGATGTCCGCCCATCTTCTCGGGAACCGCATTCTCGATGTACTCGAGCGGATACGAGGCGCGGGTATTCTCGGTAATCGATTCGTCGTCGAGGTCGATGATTCGCGTGACCGGGTCAAAGGGGACGTTTTCGAGAATCGTCCCAAATTTCCTCGTGCACGCATAGATCTGCGGTTCCGCCGAAGGGGACAATGCGATGACCTTTGCGTAGCATCCGCCTTCGTAGTTGAATACGCCGGCATCGCTCCATCCATGCTCATCATCACCGATCAACATTCTCGAAGGATCGGCCGACAAGGTGGTCTTTCCAGTTCCGGAAAGGCCGAAGAATATGGCCGATTCCCCTTCCTTGTTGGTATTTGCCGAGCAGTGCATCGACATCACACCTTCCAACGGAAGGAGGTAGTTCAGGATCGTGAACACAGACTTCTTGATTTCGCCCGCGTAGGCGGTATTGCCGATGATGCACATCTTCGCGGCGAAATTCAGGACGATAAACGTGTTCGTCCCTGTCCCGTCGATTTGCGGAATTCCCTTGAATGAGGGAAGACACAGCACTGTGAAATCCGGTATATGCCGGCGGTACTCTTCGTTCGTCTGTGGAGAGAGGAACATATTGCGGGCAAAGTGGCTGTGCCAGGCAAGTTCCGTGACAATACGAATCGGCATCCGGTACTCCGGGTCAGCCCCCGCATAGCAGTCCTGCACAAAAACGTCGCGTCCCTGGAGAAACCCCTGCATGCGGTTAAAGAGATCGTTGAACTTCTCCTGACTGAAGGGGCGGTTGTATTCTCCCCACCAGACCTTGTCGCCCGTAGTGTCTTCCCGCACGACGAACTTATCGCCTGCGGATCGTGCGGTATGTTTGCCGGTATTAGCGACGACGGGACCCATTTGCGTGATCCGGGCTTCGCGCCGGAACGCAACTTCCTCGTACAACGCTTCGGTCGGCAGATTCCAATATGCCATGCGGAGATTCGACAGGCCGTGGTTGTCAAGACCGTAATCGCTCTTGCGTGCCTGCGCTTCTCCCTGGGCCGGTGTTTTGATGTCGAGGATGTTGTTCATAGCCAGTCCCGTACAAGTTTTCGATCGCCGATATAGATTTCATTAGGTGCAGTGGGATCCAGCGCCCACTTGATACGCTCAATCCCAACCTTGATGTCCTTGATCGTGGTCGCGTAACTTATACGCAGGTGACCTTCCATCCCAAACTCTTTTCCCGGGACGGTGACAACAAGCGCCTTCTTCAGGAGGAGCTGACTCAGTTTGATGGAGTCTTTCATGTACGCGCTGAAGTCCGGCAGACAGTAGTATGTGCCGTCCGGTTTCGTGGTCTTAACCCCTTTGAAGGAGTCCAACTCCTGCATCATGACGTTGCGATTGTTTTCCAGAGTGAGGCGAAGTGTTTCCACCGCGCTTTGAAGTCCCGTAAGCGCGCCTTCGGCGGCCGCCTGGAGAATCAACGATGTGCACGATGTGGTCTGCGCCTGAATATTGGTCATCACCCCTACGAGTTCCTTTGAGGCGATAACCCAGCCGATCCTGAACCCTGTCATCCCATACAACTTAGAGATCCCATTGATGGTGATGACCTTGGTTGACTCGATATCCTTCGTCGTATGCTTGTACGCCGAGATGGGAGTCTTCCCGTCAAAAATCAATTTATGGTAGATGTCATCCATGATGAGATAGATCCCCTTCTTTTCACAGAAGGCGACGATCTCCGCGATGAAACTCTCGGGATACATCACACCTGAGGGATTGTTCGGACTATTGATGATGATGGCCTTTGTGTACGAGCTGATGGCCTGCTCGATCTCCTTCATCCGGGGATAGAAGCCGCCATCCTCAGGAGTCACGATAACCGGAACGCCATACACCATTTTGATCATTTCGGGATAGCTCACCCAATAGGGCGCCGGGATGATCACCTCGTCGCCCGGGTTCAGCGTCGCCATGAAGGC
>PMNP01000410.1:0-1463 GCA_003161755.1 Ignavibacteriota bacterium
AAGTCTGCAGGAAGGAGTTTCAGCAGGCCGATACAGCCCAAAAGAGTATCTTTCCGGGGAAAAATGCAACAACGCCATATTAACAAATCAAGGCCTTTGGTGTATATCTCCGTCTGGCATGTATGTTGAGCCTTGAACAGCACGCCAAACCACATTGAGTGTAGGTATCTGGAAGGTTTGTGTCATGCCTCTCATCACCTGGAGCAATTCGTTAAGCGTCAATGTCCTGGCAATGGACCAGGAGCACAAGAGACTGGTTGGGATTGTCAACGACCTTCATGCCGCGATGAAAGAAGGGAAGGGAAACGAAGTGGTGGGAAAGACTCTCGACGATCTTGTTGAGTATGTAAAGAAGCATTTTGCCGACGAAGAGACTCTTCTCGCTGCCAGGAAGTATCCGGGACTCCTCGGTCAACAGAGGGCACACGCGAAACTCACAGAACAGGTTCTCGCCTACCAATCACGTTTCCGTGGTGGAGGCGCACTGATCACAGTGGAATTGATGCAATTTCTCAAACAGTGGCTTGTGGATCACATTCAGGGAATGGACAAAGAGTATGGCGTCTGGTTGGGAAAGAAAGAGAATTCGTAGGAGGATGTGCGACCATACCGATAGCAGTGTGATAGTCGACAGTGAAATTCTCGTGCGTGTCCCTGTTGCTGGAAGGTCTTGTGTATGTAGTGACACGAGCACACCGAACCAGGAGAAAGCGGCACGGTGGTTCGCATAGCTTCTGTTGTTCTCCCACCTGTTATCCCATCGACACCAAACGCCCCTTATCCGCCAGCACCACGGTTCCCAGAGCGTCGCTCACATCTTCGAGTTCATCCCTCACCTCACGCAATCCTGAGGCTATTAATCGCAATTGCGCGGGCGTTAGCGACCCTGAGTCAAGCGCTAACGCCGCCACACCGAGTGACTCTGCAACCTTGTCTACCATCGTGCGACGGGCATCAATGGCTTCGTTATGTACGTCCATGATCATCATCGAGGTACCCTTTCAGAAGGATTATCCCTATCCGGAACCAACCTTCGTCACGATTGCGTTGTAACCGTATTACCTAGATTACTAAGGGTAATATAAATAGTCGCCTTATAAATGTCAAGTTCTGATTTGAAACACCATGGCCGGTATCCGTGCTCAAGTCCATAAGAAAGGCGGTCGTATGCATGCCCGGAAGAATATTGCGCTTGTCGCCCATGACAACCGGAAGCGAGATCTCATAGAATGGGTGGAGTGGAATGCAACGCTTCTCTTGAAGCACGACATCACCTGCACTGGGACGACCGGGGTGATGATCGAAAAGGCAGTCAGAAAGCATCTGACCACCTCTGCCGTTCCCAAGGAATTTGCCATCAAAAAGCTGCGTTCAGGGCCTCTGGGAGGGGATCAACAGTTGGGCGCTCTCATTACGGAAGGCAAAATCGATTTTATCATATTCTTCTGGGACCCGATGGAACC
>PMNP01000410.1:1541-14077 GCA_003161755.1 Ignavibacteriota bacterium
CTGAATTGTCGTACCGTGAATCTCCAGAGTGTCAAGAAGAGACCGGACAGCGTTCCCCATCCTCCTGCTTCTGATACCAGGAGCAACACAAGTGCGCACGCCCAGGAAAGGAGCATTGCGAGTGATCGTTGAGCTTTGGGATTCCCCTGTATCATTCCATCTCACTCCAGGAATGGTGACCCTGCACTCCAACTGATTGGAGGTTGGATGAACGCCGAAGGGCCGCCTCCAGGGCGTCCAATACACAACATGTTGACGAGTTCGTTTCCAGGCACTCGCCGATGCTTATGGACGGCAGATCGTGCAGCTTGAGCTCATATTGCAGTCTGAGCGCCACACTTGTGCAATGAAATCGAAAATACTGCGGATCGTTCTCAACAGCAGAGCGGTATTCCTCAATCAGCGGGCGATGTTCCTCCGAGAGGAGAAGTCCAACAAGCTCGTCCACTGAGCCAATTCTGGCGACACTGCAACAAAGCAAATGTTTCGTCATGATGTTCCCTCCTTCACTTCGCGTGATGCAACACTATCACGCAGCGTTCGCAACCAACACCGTCAGGTTTGTTGTTGCCATGAACTTCCAGCGATAGACAACAGGAGGNNGAGATCAACGAGTGGGAGAAATTTGTCGGTACTATCGCGCTGGAACGAAGGAGATTGAGTGGCTGCTGCGGGAGACCCGACCTGCCAACGTCGGTTGCGGAGGGAGACGCTTCGTCAAATCCTGATCGTTTGTCACAACTGTTTTTTGTGTCGTGGACTCCTGTTTCTTGAGCATTAAGAAATACTCCGACGGGCTTTGGCGCGTGGCATCGCTGATTTGCCGCCGCATACAATGGATGAAGCTGCATGCATGCAACAAGGCTCATCGCGATCAAGACTGAGGTGAACCTATAGAACTGTAACTGTCGGGGGACCGTGATAATATTAATGGCCAAACCTCATGTGCCAATTGTATCTTTTTNNGTGTCGATCCGCAATATCGTCTGTTGGACTCTCCTGAAAATGATTGGTTTAATGAACGACAAGAGATTTGGCGAAACATTTCCAAGGAACGCCGCGTGAATGCCGGATGTTTTAGAAGTGATGCGACAAGCAATAGTTCTCTCTCTTCTCCCATTATTCCTTCTTGCAGGCTGTTTGCATGTGAAGGAACCCGGGGCTACCGTGACTGCCAATCCTAATCCTGAGGATCACTATGTCAACTTCGTTACTCTGGGCATGACAAGGGACTCTGCGGAGACTCTTGCGGGAGAGCCGGCGTACGTTGTTAGGGGGATTCCCACCATCATCAAGGAACTCCACGAGGATCATGACGCTTACGGCATTTCCACCATAGAAAATGATCGCTTCGAAGTATGGTACTACTCGCCTGCAAAGATTGACTCCATAACTTCTTCCGTCGAGGTAACCCTGTACTCCGATGATTTCGATGATTATCCCCAACACACGCATGAGGCGCAACTGGAGTATTGCTACTCTGTTGTCATCGACAGGACTTCTCATCGCGTGGTGAAATGCGGGTACCTCCCCAGAGGATTTATTGATTGCAATGGAGGTTTGCGCCTTGGTGCAGTCATAAGGGTGCCCTACGGAGAATCCCGCCTGATGAGATCCACCTTCCATCAATCTCTCCGGCAGTTCAGCCACGATTTGGCTCGGCACGATGGATTTGCTCAATGAGGAGACTCAGCCACAGACGGGAATGTGACGTCAGAAAGATACTCGGTCACTGAGAAGAAGGAGCGGCGAGTTTTGGCCGGGATTTCATTTCTTCATACGCCTCCCGTTCGGCGAGAAACATCGGCAGTTGTCTGCGCTCTGCTTCGAGCCGATTGGTCGCCGCGAGCCGCGCAAATTCCTTCGAGCCCCGGTGCGTGTAGATTTCCGGCACAGGGTGAAGCATACAATCACGGATCGCTTCTGCTATTCGCTCCGGCGCAACGATGCCTTCGACGTCAGGCAGGGTGATTCCTGTTTCAGAGGCTCGTCGTTGTGCCAGAGGACCCGAGGCGGAGAACAACGGCCGCATGGAACCCCCTTCGGTCTTGTCCGCCCAATCGGTATCGACACTTCCGGGGCAAACAACTGACGCTTGAATTGTCGTCCCTGCAAGCTCAGCGCGGAGTGCAACGGTAAAGNNTCGCAGCGACATAGGCACTGTTGAACGGAAAGCCGATCTTCCCCGCCATGCTCGCGACGTTGATGATGTGTCCGGTTCCCTGACGACGCATGATCGAAAGTGCCGGTCTCGTCGTATACCAAAGCGCAAACGTGTTCACCGCGAAGATCTTTGCAATCACTTCGTCACTCGTCTCCTCCACGCTTCCGAAATGACCGGCACCGGCATTATTCACGAGCACGTCAATGCGGCCAAATGTGTCGATCGTTTGTCGGATGAGTTGTTCCGCTTCCGATCGCACAGAGAGATCTGTCGGGATTGCCCGCGCTTGCGCTCCGCTCAGTTCCAGTGATCGCGCAAGGGAATCCAGCTCGACCTTGCGCCTTGCAGCAAGCACGAGCTTCGCGCCATCGGCCGAGCAACATCGTGCGAGCGCCGCACCGATGCCTGAAGATGCGCCGGTGATCACTACTACGCAATTCTGGATTGTCGTCATTGCTTTTCTCCCGTACATCAGTTATGCAAGACCTTCCAGTCGGATGCAGCACTCTCTCCTGCCACAGCTCCGGTTGAAAACGCTGCCTGGAGGTTATAGCCTCCCACTGGACCGGCAATGTCGAGCACTTCCCCTGCCAGGTAGAGCCCGCCGATCTTCCTTGATCGCATTGTCTGAGGATCGACCTCGTCCAGGGAGATTCCTCCTGCTGTCACTTCCCCCCGATCGATATCGATTGTTCCAACGCGCCCGACCTTCCACCCTTTCAACAGCAGCACCACAGAACGGCGTTGAGCCGATGTGAGGGTGTAGCCTCTCGTTTCAGGATTCACATCGATACGCCGCAACAGGTCACCGACGATCCGATTGGGAAGCCANNATAGAGGTGTGTTTCGATCATTTTGCCCCGTTGTCCCGTTAACCGCTGTTGAAGATCGTGATCGAGATCGGATAGGTCGCGTTGCGGAAAGAAATCCAGGACCAGGTCCACTTCTTTGTTCTCAGCAGCCTCCGCCGCAACCCGGCTTAATTCGAGAGCCGCGGGACCGGATAGTCCTTCGTGCGTAAACAGGATATCGCCATCTGCGTGGGAGACCTTCCTTCCGCTTGCATAGAGGGACAATCGACCGCTTCGTACGGCTATGCCACGCCAAGAGGCCGGCAATGCGGGGATCACGCCAATCGGTGCAAGCGCCGGTCGCAAAGGGACTATTGCATGTCCTGTGGTTTTTGCCCATGCGTAACCGTCGCCGGTAGTTCCAGTCCTCCTATAGGAAACGCCTCCCGTCGCAAGAGTGACGTGAGACGAGTGAATCACCGCATCGCCCGCCTTTACGCCAACAATACCCTTGTCATCATGCAATAATTCCGAAACGCGTGTATCGAGGCGTAATTCAGCTCCTGCATTCACCATCAGATCAACAAGAAGCCCCACGATATCTCCTGCCCGTCCGCTTTTGGGAAATACCCGCCCATTGTCACGGGCATAGACATCCACGCCATGGTCTTCGAGGAGACGGAGTAAATCCGTGTTGGTAAAACGATAGAATGCGGGTTTGAGGAACCGTGATTCGCGAGTGGTAAACGCTGTACGAACCTCTTCCATGGGTCCGGCGTGGGTGACATTGCACTTTCCGCCGCCGGAGATCAGCAGTTTCACCCCGGCTTTCCGGTTGCGTTCCAGGACAACCACAGGGGCACCGCACATGGCCGCTTTCCATGCGGCAATCACTCCAGCGCCTCCGGCGCCAAGGACGAGAACGGGTGAAACATGAGTTGCCATAGGTAGAAGTATACTCATCACAATTGAGATCTCCAACCTCTGCGGTTCAAAAAAACTCCACTCTCAGTCGGAAGACTCATCGTAGAAACAACCCAATCCGGCCGTGTTTTTTTGTCATTCCTGCTTCGCTCCTTCCCTTGCGTTTCGTGCCAAGAGGGGGTATATTTTATCAACTCTGCGGGATTTGCAGCCAATGCGACGGTCGGGCTCAACCAAAGGCGCCACTTCAAAGAGTACCAGCGAACTTGTTCGCCAGGCCGAACAGCACATTGGCGCAAAGGAATTTGCCAAGGCGCGTGCACTCTTGGAAACCGCACAGTCGGTTGATCCGTTGAACGAATACATCGCCGCAATGCTCAAGCGGACGATCCAATCGGAAAAAACGGAAAGCAAGAGCAAGGGAAAGAGCGCAAAGGGATCTCAAGACCCTGACAGTGCTGCTGACGCTCCACTGACTCCCGAACAGGAAAACATACGCAGCCAGGTACAACGCCTCACCATGGTTGCCCGCGGGTTATTTGAACGCGGGGCGTATGAATCGGCATTCACTGTCCTCACAAGGGCATTCCTTCTTGACCCTTTGAGTGAGGATGTCCGCCAAGCCGAACGGGATATTTTGCCCACTATCGAGAAGATGCGCGAACGCGAATCTCCGGAAGCTCTCGCCTCGCCAGTTTCGGTAGGTGTTAC
Source organism: Ignavibacteriota bacterium (assembly GCA_003161755.1). The sequence goes on from PMNP01000410.1 coordinate 6,132, forward strand.
TGTAGACCAGCAGATCCCCGGTGCTGACAAATCACCCGCGGTTATATCGCGAGATTTTGTTCCCACTGAGAATGATGCGCGGCTCGAGCAGCTCATGCGCCAGAAAGAGCAGGAACGCCTTGAACGAGATCGAGCGATGTGGCGAAAGGCATCAGAAGCGCCAAAACCCATTGGTGCCACCGAAGAGGAAAAACCGCCAGAACACGCCCCTCCAGATTCTTCACCCGATTCAGAAGAAAAACCACAGAAGGGCCTTCTTTCCCGCTTTCGCCGAGGCAAGCGTACCGAATGATCTCCCGGACCACCGTACCCCGGTCCGGCACATTACAACAATCTCGCCATAGCCTTTGATTACTTACATGACCCGTCTCCCATTGGTTGTTCTTGCCCTTTTGGTGATGATCGCTCTCCCTTGCTCCTCGCAACAGCACTTCATTCAATTCAGTGGAACAGTCCGCGACAGCGCAACGAACGAAGCGCTCGCCGCAGCGATCCTCCGGGTTCAGTCAACCACCCGTGGTACCATTACCAATACCGAGGGGCAGTTCATGCTATCCCTTNNACGCTCTATGGTCATTGTAAGCTCATTGGGATATGCCGCTGATACACTCATCCTGGAGACTGCCGCGCCAATTGTCCGGGATGTGCATCTCGTAGCTTCCGACATCATTCTTCCAGAAGTGATGGCAACAACAGAAGATCCGGCTCTCGCCATCATCCGCGAGGCGATTGCACAGAAGCATTTGTGGAGTGATCGGCTTTTGACGTTCAAGATGGAGGCATTCACCAGACAGGTATTGTCGCACGATACGTCGATCGCAAGCATCACTGAGTCGTTTACGCGCGGCTACTGGCGCACCGGCGACACCCTGCGCGAGGTGATTGTCCAGCGGCGACAAACAGCAAACATCCCCCAATCGTTCAACTATGCCGCAGTTGGAGCGTTGTTGAATTTCAACGATGACAGAATACGGTTTGTCGGGTATGAATTTGTGGGACCCACCGCTGTTGACGCCCTCGAGTATTATGATTACAAGCTCATCAAGAAACGGACCAGCGGACTGCGAGATGTCTACGACATTCAGATGATTCCCCGGACCCGTCTTACGCCGTTGTTCTCAGGAACAGTGTCCATAGCCGGCGACTCCTACGCTTTGGTGGGAGTTGATGTCGAGCCGAACGAAGCATTCACGGTTCCTTTTGTGCACGACCGCCAACTCCGTTACCGGCAGGAATTCGCTTTGTGCGATTCCATGTTCTGGATGCCCGTGGATATCCGGATCAACGCACGGTTCGTGGTGGGCAGGCCGGGATTGTCAGTCCCTCCAATCAAGATCGAACAGACTTCGGTCGTCACCTCGTATGAGATCAATGTTCCCGTTCCCGATAGTGTGTTTCAGAAGCCCAGGATCTCCGTAGACTCATCAGCCTCTGCGCAACGTGATACCGCATATTGGGCGTCGCATGATGTTCTGCCCCTCGCTGCCCAAGAAGACTCGGCCTACAAGAGTCTTGACAGCACCCAGACGCTTGAATCGCAGTTTCGTCCCACGGGTATCTTGGCATCGCTCGGCGGGGAACAAGGAAACGGGTTTAAGACACTCTCGCTCCTCGACCTCACCTACAACCGGGNNATGCACATCAGGGGGGGCATCGCCTATGGATTTTCGAGCCACACTTCGAGTCTCACCGCCGGAGCTACCTGGTTTACTTCCAATGCAAACATTTGGGGAATCGGATTCGATTGGTACCGGCGTTACAACTCCACCCCAGGGTGGAACCCCTACGACGCTTTGTTCAATGGCATAACTGCATTGCTGGTGAAGGAGGACTATTACGACTATTACCATGCGGTCGGATGGAATGCATTCGTCTCCTTCACGCCATCGAAGCTCTTTGCAGGGCGGCTCACATTCCTTCATGAACAACACGCCTCAGCCGCCGTGTCGACCAACTACAGCATCTTCAACGATGACAAAATGTTTCGTTTCAACCCGGAGGCCGTCGAAGGCCGATTAAGAAGCATGCGTCTGGACGTGCGCATCGGCCTCGAGGAAGTGCCGCTCGGTTTTATCACGCGGAATGCCCTGCAATGCTCCATCGAACATGCATCACCATCGTTTGCCTCCAATGACTTTTCCTTCACGGAGTATAACATGTGCGGCACTGCGGCGATTCCCACGTTCGGCAACGGGTTTCTATTCAAACCCCAATTACGCTTCCGTTTTGCCGCAGGGCTTGCTACAGGCACGGTTCCTCCCCAACGCTATATGTCGGTGGAGTCATCCGCCAGCGGTGCTGCGATGTTCGGCGCCATGCATGTGATGGATATCAAGGAATTCGTCGGCACTCGATATGTTGCCTTTAACGTCGAACATAATTTCCGATCCCTTCCCTTTCTCATGCTGGGCATACCATTCTTGTACAAGAACACGCTAGATTTGATTGTCCACGGAGGAGTGGCAAACGCATGGGGAGGGAACGTTCATACGCAACGGCCGCAGGGATGGTATGAGGAGGCAGGCGTGGGATTAAGTCGGATTCTCGAAATATTACGGCTTGATGCGACTTGGCGGCTTTCTGCCCCCGGAGGGTTTGCCATCACAGTCACCGCCGCAAGCCTGTTTTAGGGTTTAATATACTCCTAATCTCACAGTCTCCTGGTCTCCGAGTCTCCCAATCTCCACGTCTCCAAGTCTCCTAGTCTCCTAATCTCCCAATCCCGCTGCTTCCCTGGCGATTTCCAAGCATTGTCTGGATCTCGATCGCCGTAAGCTCCCTCCACTCGCCCGGCTGCATGTTGCCCATCGACAGATTGCCAATTCCAACTCTCACCAACCTCAATGCCGGATGCCCGACGGCCGCAGTCATCTTGCGAACCTGACGGTTGCGACCTTCGCAGAGTGTAATTTCCAGCCATGCTGTCGGGATGTTCTCTCGAATCCGAATTGGTACCGGCCGATCAGGAAGGATGGGTGAATCTTCCGGGAGATGCGCAAGAGAAGGGAGGGTCTTCTTCCCTTCAATGATCAAACCGCTTCGCAGCTTCTTCAATGCCGTTTCGTCCGGAATCCGGTCAACCTGAACCCAGTACGTTCGACTGTGTCCGTACTTCGGGTCAGTAAGGTGATGCTGAAGCGATTTGTCACTTGTGAGAACAAGAAGCCCCTCGCTATCGAGATCGAGCCGGCCCGCCGGATAGACGTCCTTGGGAAACGGACCGAATTCCGCCAGAGTGCGGTGCCCCGCTTCGCTTGTAAACTGCGAAAGGACGCCGAAGGGTTTGAAAAAAATGAACGTGGTCGACCCGGACATTGGAACTCCACTCCTGCTGTTTGCGTTGACTATCTTTTTAATNNGCCCCGCTTCAATGTAAGAAACTTTTTTCCCGTTCCCTCGTGTTTGCAGGTCTACGAGCGGCACTGCAGAGGGCGCACTTAGCGAAGGAGAACCGATACGATGAAAGGTTTACGTTTTGTCTTGCTGATGATGCTGTGGGCTACATTTGGACGAGTCAGTACCCTGGCGCAACATTCACCGCTTGTGAACGCATTCCCAAGACTGTCGTTTTTCAAGCCGACGTTCATCACCCACGCCACCGATGGCAGCGACCGGCTGTTCGTCGTACAGCAGAATGGAATCATCAAGGTGTTTCTCAACGATTCCAGTATGTCCGTTGCTTCGACGTTTCTTGATCTTTCGCACAAGATAAGNNATCGTACAGCGGCGAAGAGGGACTCCTTGGCCTTGCCTTCCATCCCAACTTCCGGCAAAATGGCTTCTTCTATGTTTCGTACACCCGGTTCAAACCCGGCACTCATGCCATGCAGGTTGTCATATCAAGATTCTCGGTCTCACCGGTTGATGCCAATCGTGCAGATTCTTTGTCGGAATATTTTCTTCTGACGAATGACAAACCTTCCGACGGCGGCGTGGTACAGTCGAACCACAACGGCGGGATGCTCTCGTTCGGACCTGACGGCTTCCTGTATATCGGAACCGGGGACGGCGGCTCGGCGAACGATCCCTGGAATAATGCTCAAAATCTCTCCGTGCTTTTGGGGAAGATCCTTCGGATTGATGTCGACCATGGACTACCGTACGCTATCCCTCCTGACAATCCTTACGCGGGGAACACCAATGGTTGGAAGGGAGAGATCTGGGCGTACGGTCTGCGCAATCCCTGGCGATTCAGTTTCGACTCATTAAGCGGCCGGCTCTGGGCTGGTGATGTTGGACAAGACACGCGAGAGGAAATCGATCTGATCACCAAAGGAGGAAACTATGGTTGGAGGGTGATGGAAGGAAGCATTTTCCGGCCGGGAGGAGGGAAAGGCGATTCCACTGGACTCATCATGCCTCTTGCAGACTATGACCACACGCAGGGAGAGGCAGTCATCGGCGGATACGTGTATAGAGGACATCGCCGGCCTGACCTTGTCGGAATCTACTTCTACTCCGACTGGATCTCCGGAAGAATCTGGACCCTGCGATACGACAGCGCGCATGTCATTGCAAATTCGATTTTCTACGCCTCAGGATTGAACATTTCGTCCCTCGGCACTGATGCGCAGGGGGAACTCTATTTTGCCAGCTGGGGAGATGGCCGCATCCTTCAGTTCGCGAAGCCCGGACCTGGTGGCCCAACTCCACCTCACACACGCCCCCCAAGTCACCTTGCGGAGTTCAGCCCCAACCCGACCACGAACCTCATGCAGATCAATTTCCATCTGGATGTTGCAGGACCTGCGCAGTTGCAGGTCTATGATATCACGGGCCGGCGTGTGCTCGTGCTCCTCGATCATTTCATGGATTCGGGATCATATTCCACAATGATCATCACTGCCCCGTTGGCGTCAGGAACGTATTTTCTCAGGCTTGAGTCGCCGGGAATTTCCGAGGTGAGAAAGTTCGTTGTTGTCAGATAGGCTGGCATCAGCGCGGGAATGTACTTAGCGAACAGGCGTTTCCGCCTTCACATCGAACCGAATGGTCTTGTCCCACGTGCGCTTCGATTTTTTGACATAGTCCAGATAGAAGGCCTTGATCACCAGGTAGATCCAGAACTGACAGTACGTAAAGTACATCAGAATTATCAGCGCGATATTGCGGAACCCGTCCTCCTCATCAAAGGAGATTGCCAGGAGAATCTCAAAAATGAACAATACGAACGCCATGACCCAGACAAACGTATAGGGCCCAGGAAGGGAAATACTCACGAGGTTCAATGCGCTGACGATGAACAGCAGATCAGAAACAAGGATCGCAACGAAGAAGATGTAGTAGAGTGATAGCGTGTAGAGGAGATCAAAACGCAGCCGCCGGCTCTTGAACTTGGGGATGTGCTTGAAAAACTTGGCGATGACATAATTGTTGCCCCTGACCCAACGTGTACGCTGTTTGAGCCACACCGACCATGACTGCGGCTCCTGCTCTTCTGTGATGGCGTAGGGAATAAACTTAATCTTGAACCCTTCCTCGTAAATCCGCACGCTCAATTCAGAGTCTTCCGTCAGCGCCTGTTCGTCCCACCCGCCCAGCCGGTGAATGAGCGAGGTCCAAATCACAAAGTTCGTGCCTGGAAGCGTTGAAATCCCATGCATCTGCCATCGCCCCGCCTGAAGCATCGACTGAAAACTCAACGTCTCTATATTAATGAACCGGGTAAGGAGGTTATGGTTCTTGTTGACCGTGCGAAACTTGCCGATTGCCGCACCCAATTCCTTATTGACCAGAAGCTGAGCGACGAGGTAGCGAAGAGCGTTCGAATGCGGCGTGTTGTCTGCATCGTAGATGGCGATGACTTCCGAATGCACCTGTTTCACACCAAGGTTCAGCGCGCGCGACTTGCCTTGCCCTCCATCCCCCTTCGGAATGGAATACAAACACACCCGGGAATCCTCCTCGGCATGACGGCGGACGATGGCAGCAGTCGAGTCATTCGACCCGTCGTCGACAACCATGATGGTAAGACGATCCGATGGATACTCCAGCCGCCTCATGGCGATCAGAGTCTGGTCAATGACCTTTTCTTCATTGTGCGCAGGGATAAGGATGGTGCACGTCGGATACTCAAAGTGCGATTCGTCAACCGTCCGCTTTTCACGGATCGACTTGACAAAATTAATATACCCGAAGCAGGTCAGGATGAACTGGTAGGCAATCATGAACCAGATCAGGATGACAGCAACAAGAAAAAGAAAACTGAGGTCAAGCTCGAGAATCGTCATGCATGTCCAGGTTCAGGTAAGGGCTTCTGGCTGAGGAATCTTTTCTTGTCGGATGCGCCGGCGGATCACCACAACAATGATATACATGATCAGGAGGAGTGAGACGGCCACTGCCCCGAATATTGCGATAACCGTTGTGGACCAGAAACTCGTCCATGAGATATTATAGGAGAACAGATCGCCGGCGATCATCTCAACCTCATGCGTACCTTCCGGGAGGAACACGGAATAGCAGTCGTTGCCCTTCATGACGGTGATAGGGTACCCGATACCGTCTACATTCAAGCGCTCGGGGGATCGGTTCACCGAGACCAGCGTTCGGGTCTGGGAACTGTACACGAACCGTATTCTCCGTTGATCATAGGACACCGACATCAGGTTGCCGGTGATCCCCATAATGCGCGGTTCGAGTTCATGCGCTGAGAGGTTTGCGTGTTCTACGCTAAGGACGATGCGATGACTCCCTGCGGGAATCAGAAAACTGTTCTCCCTTGCGGGCGCAGAAGGAACGCCATCGATCCGNNCTCTCGGTAGTTTTAGGGAAAACGAGCATGGCGCATCCACATCATACCCCCCGTTGGAGAAGTGCGTTGTGACGCCCGCGGCTTCTGCAAAAGGAAAGAACACAAGGTCCTGAGGATCCACACTCGATTCGGAATACACGACGGATCGCGGAGCCCCTATCGCCGAGGCTTTTACCAGAAGGAAGCTCTCCGTGCCGGTCTGCGTAAGTGTCGGGAATGGCGTAATCTCCTCCGGCTTGCGGAACAATCCGATATTGAGGTCCAGGAGGAGTTTGCTTGAGTCTCCGACCAATCCGGCGTNNGAACCGTGGCCGTCCATCGCCGTGACAATCACCTGGAACCCCGGCCGGAGACGGGTGACTTCGGACAACATGCCGAGCACTTGCTGATACATCTCCTGCAGTCTGCCAACGCGGAACTCCGTGAGCTCGGCCCGAACCTCCGGATTAGTTCGCCAGTAATTGGGAGAATCCTTGTCGAACACCGTCACCGGATCAAAGCCGAAACGTCGCTTGATCGCCTCACGCGCTGATGGGTGCATGGGGGTGTAATATTGCGGGTCGTCGAATCCCTTCTCTCCCGCCTCGAAATAGAGCTCCGCAAGGTTCACCCCATCAAAATCAAACCCCTGCAGGAGATCTTTATACTTCTGGATCATTGCTTCGACACACTTGCGATCCGTCATGGCAACAGGATACCGCCAAGAAGGCGCCCCGCCGCCAACGTCCTGCCCTTTGTAGTTCTTCTCCCGCCATTCCGGATGCTCCTGCCAGAATTTCAGACTTACCTGCGGTGGCTCGATCCAGGCATACACCAGAATGCCGTTCTCGTGGGCGCGGGCGATNNCACCCGCCGACACCCATTGCTTGACCAGCGTTTCGACGCTGATATTGCGCCGGTTGCCCGGCTCAAAGAACAATTCGACATTGTCGCGCCGCACCACCGGCCCTAAACGGAAGTATTGCCTGACATATTCCAGCAGGTACGGGTACTGGCTGTATCCCAGGGATGATTGAGGATCGAACATCGTGGAGAAGAAAATGATGTGTCCCTTCCCGACTTTCTTGCCAACCACGAGGGGAGCTTCCGTGGCATCGTCAATGCAAAACACCTTATCGATGTCACCGGCATCAAATTTTGATGCAAGCGCAGGATATCTCCATAGGATGCGCTCGTCCGGAAAATATCGATC